>NZ_JAMYVF010000034.1:0-26814 GCF_040323735.1 Mesorhizobium sp. M0029 | reverse complement strand
CCGCCCTTTCCGGGCCTTCCTAGGGCCTACCACCCCACCAAACGGGCCCCCACTTCTGGGGGGGGGGCCGCCGCCACGCGCCCCCCCCCCCCCCCCCCCCCGGCGCCGGCCGCGCTTCTAGAAAGATCGAAGTAGGCACTCGCTTGCGCTCTGCCCGCTGACACCTTGTGGTTCCTCCTGCGGGTCCAGCGGACCACCATGGGTGTCGCCAGTTCTGGTGGTCACGCGCCTCCATTTGCGATCTCGTGTCAGTGAGTGCACCGCAGCACCCTCTCTGCTAGCCTGAAAAAGCCATGGGGGTTGGTGGATGTGGCGCAAGCCCGTTGAAATGACGTAGGAATGCCTACTTAAGCCGATCCGAACCATTTCCCGAGACCACACCCACCATGAACGATCTTGCGCTGCCGCTGAGCGGTTTGTCATCAGTCGGCGGCAAGTCCGTCGTCGCCCGTTTCGACGGCGGCATGCTGTCGTCCAACAGCGGCGTTCTGGCCTAGGCCGAGGTGGAAAAGCGGTTGCGGGTGGCCGAGCGTCTGGCGCGTTGCATCGACGATCCGCGCTGCCCGGACCAGGTCGTCCACAGTCTGGCGGACATGATCGGCTTTCGCATGAAGATGATCGCCGCCGGCTACGAGGACGGCAACGACGCCAACCGGCTGCGCCGCGATCCGGTCTTCAAGACGGCCCAGGATGCGCTGCCGTCGGGTCGGAATCTGGCGTCGCAATCGACGCTGTGCCGGCTGGAGAACCTACCCGGGGTGCGGGAGCTGGTCGCGATGGGACGGGCGATGGTCGATCTCTATTGCGCCTCGTTCCGGCAAGTGCCGAAGCGGATCGTACTCGACATTGACGACACCTTCGACGCTGTGCACGGAGGCCAACAGCTTCGCCTGTTCAATGCACCATGACGAGTACGGCTTCCAGCCGATCGTCGTGTTCGATGGTGCGGGACGGTTCGTCAGCGCGATCCTGCGACCGGCCAAGCGGCCGAGTGGTGCTGAGATCCGCCCCCACCTGCGCCGTCTGGTGCGGGCGATCCGGATCAACTGGCCGAACATTCGAATCCTGCTCCGCGGCGATAGCCATTATTGCAACCCGCAGGTCATCGACTGGTGCCGCGCCAACGATGTCGACTTCATCTTTGGCCTCGCGCCCACCACGACCCTGCGCAAGCATGTCGCGGATCTGGAGGCCAGCACGACCGCGCGCTTCGAAGCGTCGGCCAAGACAGGCAAGGTCCGCAGGTTCAAGAAGTTCGTTGACGGCGCCCGCGGCGCGGCCGGGCCGGCAGCACTCAGGCGACATAACGGGCGCAGAGCCGACCCTGCGGCTTCCAGAAATTTGTCGTGTACAGCTTCAGACCCTCAAGCCGAGCCCGCAGGGCCTCGCTTACCTTTTACGGGGCGGCGGTACGTCCAAGCCGGTTCAACAGTTAAGAATTTCGCAAAGACGATACCCCCGGATCGTCGAGCTTCCGCTGCCACTTCCCGCATTCGCCGAGGCGGTCAATGACCCGCCCTTCACAATAGTTATCCGGCAAGCATCTGGATGCGAGAGATAATGTTGCCGGAGGCATCTCTCATGGCTTCTACACCTGCCTGAACGCCAGAACCGCGTTCGTGCCGCCAAAGGCGAAGGAGTTGCTCAGTGCCACGCGCACCTTGCGCTCGCGTGCCACATTGGGCGTGACGTCGAGATCGCAATCGGGGTCCAGCTCACGATAATTGGCAGTCGGCGGCACGACGCTCTCGCGGATAGCCATCACGCAGGCGATCAACTCGAGCGCGCCGGAAGCGCCGAGGCAATGCGCGTGCATGGACTTGGTAGAAGAAATGGACATTGAGAAGGCGTGCTGACCGAAGACGCGCTTGATCGCCGCCGTCTCGATCTGGTCGTTGGCCTTGGTGCCGGTGCCGTGCGCGTTGAGATAGTCGACATCTTCGGCATCCAGCCTGGCATCGGCAAGGCAGGCCCGCATTGCTGCCTCCGGCCCCTCGACAGTCGGCGCGACGATGCCGGACGCATCGGCGGAAAGGCCGGCACCCGCAATTTCGGCAAGGATGGTGGCGCCCCGAGCCAGGGCATGCTCGTAGCTTTCCAGCACCGCCATGCCGGCTCCTTCACCAAGCGACAGGCCCTGGCGATCGGCCGAGAATGGCCGGCAAGTATCGGGCGAAAGCACGCGGATCGCTTCCCATGCCTTCAGCACACCCCATATGAGCGGCGCTTCGCTGCCGCCGGCAAGCATCACGTCGGCCCGGCCGAGCCTGATCTGGTCCACCGCGCAGGCAATCGCATGGTTTGCCGAGGAACAGGCGGACGTGACGCCGAAGACCGGCCCGCGCAGGCCGAGACTCATGCTGACCTGGCCGGCAGCGGCACCCGGCATCGCCTTGGGTACAGTCAAGAGAGCGGCACGCTTACCGCCCAGCAGGATGGCGCGGTAGGTTTGCTCGATCGCATCCCACCCGCAGCCGCCAACGCCCACCGTCGCACCGAAGCGATAGCTATTTCCCTCTTTGGAGGAAAGTCCGGCCTGACGCATGGCTTCCCGCGCCGCAAGCACAGCGAGCAGGCTGAAGCGGTCCATGGAGATGAGTTGCTTGCTGTCGATGTCATGCTCCGGCAGGGCCTTGATCTCGGCACCGATCCTGACCCTCAATTCATGGAACTCGGAGTTGACGATTGGGCCGATGGCGGAGCGGCCTTCTCGCATCTCTGTCCAAATGGCGGCGGCGTTGGTTCCAAGCCCGCAAATTCCGCCAATCCCAGTAATCACGACGCGCCTGTCCATTCACACCCCCGTAGCGAGCAAGCTGCGCACGGCTTCCACCATGTCCCCAACATTCTGGAGATCCGACCATGCCTCGGCCGTATTCATCTCGATCTCGATGCCGTAGGCCTGCTCCAGGTCCCAGAGAACGTCCGCCAATCCCAGTGAATCGATACCGAGCGAAGTCAGTCCCGTGGCGGCCGTTATCTCGCCGCCCGTGGCAGGCGCTATGCCGCCCTCCGACGCGGCGCGCTTCTTGATCATTGCGATTATTTCGTTGGCGAGTTGATCTGCCATCTTGTTCCTTTCTAGCTTGCGTTTTCGGCGTCGTTCAAAACCCGAGTCGCGTCGCGTTGCCAAAATTGCCCCTCATAGAGCCTGTGCGACCGACCAAGCCCAATGCCCATAGGAACCGGACGAGCTCCGGCTTCTTCGGCGTCAGCCCGATGACGAAGAAGAGTCGCCGGCCTCCCGGTTTTGCGCCAGCACATCAAGAATCTGCGTGTAAATGGATAGGAACCGTCGTCAAACGTCAGCTAAACGCTGCGACGGTGGGTGCCGTCAGCGTATTCACTCGGCACCTCATATGTAATCGAGATGTTTCATAGCTCCGGACCAGTTGCGATCAACTATGTACCGGTCGCCATTCGTCGGAGAGTTCGACATGATTTGGAGCGCTGCCTCTCATTCCCAGTACAATCTCCACCGCACGCGACAGATTTCCTCTTTCGGGCTCTTCTCAAGGGACTCGCCACGCGATAGAGGCAGTCATCGGCGCACGTGAGGTCCTGCCAGGTCCATGCGACATTCCGGAAAATTGGTAAAATCGTTTGTTTCAATCAAATTCATCCACGCTATGGATAGCTAAGACATGCGTTTCAAAGGGCTCGATCTGAATCTTCTCGTCGTTCTCGACGCGCTGCTTAGCGAGCGCGGCCTCACGGCGGCGGCACGCAGCATCAACCTAACCAAATTCATGTGGGTTGGTGGATGTGGCGCAAGCCCGTTGAAATGACGTAGGATTTGGTTGCTTAAGCCGATCCGAAATTTCCCGGAGACCACACCCACCATGAACGATCTTGCGCTGCCGCTGAGCGGTTTGTCATCAGTCGGCGGCTAGTCCGTCGTCGCCCGTTTCGACGGCGGCATGCTGTCGTCCAACAGCGGCGTTCTGGCCTTGGCCGAGGTGGAAAAGCGGTTGCGGGTGGCCGAGCGTCTGGCGCGTTGCATCGACGATCCGCGCTGCCCGGACCAGGTCGTCCACAGCCTGGCGGACATGATCGACTTTCGCATGAAGATGATCGGCGCCGGCTACGAGGACGGCAACGACGCCAACCGGCTGCGCCGCGATCCGGTCTTCAAGATGGCCCAGGATGCGCTGCCGTCGGGTCGGGATCTGGCGTCGCAATCGACGCTGTGCCGGCTGGAGAACCTACCCGGGGTGCGGGAGCTAGTCGCGATGGGGCGGGCGATGGTCGATCTCTATTGCGCCTCGTTCCGGCAAGTGCCGAAGCGGATCGTACTCGACATTGACGACACCTTCGACGGTGTGCACGGAGGCCAACAGCTTCGCCTGTTCAATGCCCACCATACGAGTACGGCTTCCAGCCGATCGTCGTGTTCGATGGTGCGGGACGGTTCGTCAGCGCGATCCTGCGACCGGCCAAGCGGCCGAGTGGGGCTGAGATCCGCCCCCACCTGCGCCGTCTGGTGCGGGCGATCCGGATCAACTGGCCGAACATTCGAATCCTGCTCCGCGGGGATAGCCATTATTGCAACCCAGGTCATCGACTGGTGCTGCGCGTCGACTTCATCTTTGGCCTCGCGCCCACCACGACCCTGCGCAAGCATGTGGCGGATCTGGAGGCCAGCACGACAGCACGCTTCGAAGCGTCGGCCAAGAGAGGCAAGGTCCGCAGGTTCAAGAAGTTCGTTGACGGCGCCGCTAGTTGGAGCCGCGTCGAGCGCATCATCGCGCGGGTCGAGGTCGGCGCCCACGGTGGCGATATCCGCTTCGTCCCCCGCCTGCCATCACGCCGGAGCAATCCCGGCGCCTGACGAGGCGCGTGGAAAAGCACCGCAACGGCGACCACAGCGTCGCTTCAGGCCGTCAAAAGCTTATCGCCGTGCATCAAGGCGGCTAGATGGCAACGAGGCTTATGCCGCCCGAGCATCGCAGCTAAGTATGCATGAGGGGTCGTCCCTTCAAAATACTTGATACATTTGCGCTTGCGTAGCTCCTTGCATACGCTCGATGCCAGGAGGAGACCTCTGTTCTAAACGCTCGCATCGATGCAACGCCGTTGACACCATCATCGCGGCGACCCCTTTGCCGCGGCCGCCGCAGCCCGTTTCGAGCATGACGATCATGCCGGCGCCATCGCAGTGATGCACTTGCAAATTCAGAGATGCACTCTGGCCAAATGCTAGGTGCCCAGCATATGTCCGGCATCCCGCAACGCCGCTACGAAGAGACGGGCATTGCCGTTGGCATCCATCTTGGCCTGCATCGACAGGGGCATCCTGTGCCAGCTCTCCAAGGCCGCAATGTAATGTGAGAACATACCGTTAACGATGCAATAGTGGGTAACTAGGCCGTGTCCGTCTAACGCCAGCACGCCGAATTGGCCGCCGTGATATCGGATGGCTGCGACCCTCTGGACCTGCGCGTCACCGTCGATCCGCACGTTGAAAAGCAGGCTGCCGCGGCTCCTGGTGGCTATCTCGGCGGCTTTTTCAGCGAAGCTCAACGAGAGCGAGCGGACGCTTTCGACTGCCATCTGTAAAACCATCAAGTTCAGTTCATCCACTGCCATAAGGTACCTGTGCGCAAGACATGGGTGATTGCAATCGACCACACCGCTTGTTCACAGATGTCGGCTCACGACCGGTTATTCAGGGTTCGCCGGTTATCCATTGAGGGCGTGCTCATCAAAATGATCCTGACGTGGAATGCGCTGCATCTACGAAGCGCGAGGAGCAGGCCAGCCAAAGCTGTCGCGACAATTGATCTCATAATCCACCCCGATATCTGGATTTCGGCATCGCTGAACATCCCTGGTAAGTGAGCTGTTTGCGGCAAGCCCATCTCAGCTTTGTACTCCGAAACCGTTGCAATGGAGTCGCTCGGCGCTCGGGACCGACAGGCTCTGCTCGTCGAGAACTTTGTCCCCGAGAAGCGTTCGACTTTGAGCATTCCGCTGAAGGGTGACGTCTCGCCAGTCAGTGTCCTTGCAGCTCACCGCGATGGCTTTTTGCGCATCGCACGCAAGCGCACGAATTGGTCTCCGTTCACTTCACAAAATGGTTTTCCTGAAGTACTGGAGCGCAGAGAAATCTCCGGTCGCAGCCTACCCGGTTAAAACAAGGATCCAACGATGAAGACTCTCGTCGTCTGCTCCGGCGGATTGGATTCCGTTACTCTTGCCCACAAGGTGGCAGCGGAGCACCAGCTGACCGGCCTGCTATCGTTCGATTACGGCCAACGGCATAGGAAGGAATTGGGCTTCGCCACCCTTTGCGCGGAGCGCCTGAGTGTCCCGCAGCGAATCATCGATATCCACGAGATCGGCGGCGACCTTTCCGGCTCCGCGCTGACCGACAATGTGGACGTGCCCGACGGGCACTATGCGGAAGACACGATGAAGATAACGGTGGTGCCCAACCGGAACGCCATCATGTTGGCCATTGCCTTCGGCCTCGCCGCAGCGCAAGACGCTGACGCAGTGGCGACGGCCGTGCATGGTGGGGATCACGTTGTCTATCCCGATTGCCGTCCGGCCTTCATCGACGCTTTCCAGATGATGCAGGACCACGCGCTCGACGGCTACGCGCAGATTCGCCTTTATGCACCCTATGTGAACCTGACGAAGGCGGACATTGTTATGGATGGAGCCACATACGGCACGCCGTTTGCGCAGACCTGGTCCTGTTACAAGGGCGCCGAGCGTCATTGCGGGAGGTGCGGGACCTGCGTCGAGCGGCGTGAGGCGTTTCACATCGCTGGGCACCCGGACCCAACCGAGTATGAGGACTCCGACTTCTGGCTCGGAGCGCTGCGAAGGACCACCGCGTAATGTTCCGCATCACCAAGGAATTCCACTTCTCAGCCTCGCATCAGCTCACCTCATTGCCACCCGATCACCAATGCGCGCGCCTGCACGGACATAACTACATCGTCGAAGTGGAGCTTTCAGCGGATGGACTGGACGATCACGGCTTCGTGCGCGACTACCACGACTTGGCGCCATTCAAACGCTACATCGACGAGAGCTTCGACCACCGGCATCTCAACGACGTGCTGGGACACGAGCAAATCACGGCGGAATATCTGGCCAGACATTTCTACGACTGGTGCAAGGCACGCCTGAGCGAAACCGCGGCCGTGCGGGTGAGCGAAACGCCGAAAACCTGGGCGGAATACCGGCCATGACGAATACTCATCCCGCAATCCGCGTTAGCGAGATTTTCGGGCCGACGATCCAGGGCGAGGGCGTGCTCATAGG
The DNA here is from genome assembly GCF_040323735.1 of Mesorhizobium sp. M0029. NCBI lineage: Bacteria > Pseudomonadati > Pseudomonadota > Alphaproteobacteria > Hyphomicrobiales > Phyllobacteriaceae > Mesorhizobium > Mesorhizobium sp. M0029. The sequence continues at coordinate 19,536 of NZ_JAMYVF010000034.1, read as the reverse complement.
TTTGCCGACGATCTTCGTCAGAACCGGCGGGTGTGACTATCGCTGTTCCTGGTGCGACAGCCTCCATGCTGTGGACAATCAATTCCGGCATGAATGGGAGATGATGTCCGTTGGGGCGGTGTGGAAAAATGTGCTTGCCCTTTCCGGTGGCCGCCCGGTGATGGTGTCGCTATCAGGCGGCAATCCGGCCATCCAGCCGCTCGGCGCGCTCATCGACCGGGGCCATGGTGACGGTTACCGTTTTGCGCTGGAAACCCAAGGGTCGCTTGCCAGGGACTGGTTTGCGCAGCTTGACGTGCTGATCCTCAGCCCAAAGCCGCCGTCAAGCCGAATGACGACAGATTGGGCCGCTGTCGAGGCGTGCCTCCAGGCGGCACAAGGCAAGCCCCAAGTCGTGCTCAAGCTCATTGTTTTCGACGAAAGGGACTACACCTACGCGAAAGACGCCGCTGCGCAATTTCCGCAACTTCCGATCTATCTGCAGCCCGGCAATCACACGCCGCCACACCCCACAAATGATGACGCGCCTGTCGACCTTGACGGAATATTGAAGCGCATGGAGTGGCTGGTTGACAGCGTGACCCGCGACAGATGGTTCGAGGCCCGCGTGCTGCCGCAGCTGCACGTTGTGCTCTGGGGTAACAAGAGAGCCGTCTAGCCCAGGCCCTTTCCACTGGAACTGCGCCGGCAGAATTCGGGTGAACGGGTGGTTCAGGTCGAAGGGAGCTGTCGCCGACAACCATGATCCGACAGGCAGGGCTCGAGCGGACGATATCGTCGCTGCGCCAAGACGCGTCTGGTCCGCTCAGAATCTTGTCTCGATAGACGGTCGCCGATCAACAAACGTACCGCGGTCCATGATCGACTGAGAGGCATGACCGTTCCTCTGAGTGCTCAGACTGCCGCCGAGTGCCTGGCCGTTCCAGCTTCGAAATATTTGTCGAACCTGGCCGCGATGCTTCGGACGAAAGGGCGACTTTCAGCCGGCACAACGAATCTGTCGCCATCAAGTTCAAGCAATCGAACCGGATCGTGGAGGGCCATGGAACTTGACTGAAGGAGGAGCCTCTGGCCGGCCTCGCCGAAGCGTTCCACCAGATCGATGGCCGAGAAGGCGAAGTCGCACATCAAACGTTCGATGATCCAGCCGCGAACGCGGTCGTCGTTGGAAAGTGCGATACCCCGAACAGCGGCCAGCCCGCCGTCATCAACCATGCGTCTATATTCGCTAGTTGAAGGCATGTTCTGCGCATAGCCTTGCCGAACTGGCTAATGGATGACGGGCCGAGCCCGATCAAGATTTCGCAGCAATCGTCCGTGTAGCCCTGAAAGTTCCGGTGCAAAGTCCCGGTGTGTGCCGCAATCGCCAGCGCATCGCCTGGTTTGGCGAAATGGTCGAGCCCGATTGCCTCGTATCCATTGTCTACAATCGCCTGTGCAGCCAGTTGCGACTGGGCAAAGCGCTCCGCGGGACCCGGCAACCAGGCCTCGTCGATCATCGTCTGATGTTTCTTGAACCACGGTACATGCGCGTAGCCAAACAGTGCGATCCGATCCGGTTCCAGGGTCAGTGCCTGCGTGACCGTAGAAGCGACGCTTTCCCTGGTCTGGTGCGGCAGACCATAGAGCAGGTCCAGATTGACGGATTCGACGCCGCGCGAACGAACGCCGTCGACGACCGTCTTGGTCTGCAGGAAGCTCTGCTCGCGGTTGATCGCCTTTTGCACCTTCGGATCGAAATCCTGAACGCCGAGGCTCGCACGGGTCATGCCGATTTCGGCAAGCGCATCGAGGCGGGCATCGTCCATATCGTTGGGTTCGATTTCAACGCTGATCGTGGCGCCGGGAAGAAAGCCGAAGCTGTTGCGCAGGGCGGTTCCCAGCGCCACCATATCTTCGGGTTTGAGCATGGTCGGCGAACCGCCACCGAAATGGACGGCACGGACGCGACCCTTGCCTGCGACAAGACTGGCGACGGTGGCGATCTCGGCATGCAGTGAGCGCAGATATGTGGTCACCGGTTCGTAATGGCGTGTCTGCTTGGTATGGCAGGCACAGAACCAGCAAAGCTTGTCGCAGTATGGGATGTGCAGATAGAGCGAGATTTCGTCGCCCTCGTCGAGCCGCTGTAGCCAGCCACGACAAACGGTAGCGTCAACGCTTGCATTGAAATGCGGCGCGGTCGGGTAGCTCGTGTAGCGCGGGACGTTCTCGCCAAATCTGGCAACTAGCTTTTGTCGCATGTCGTGGTCCACCGTGTTTGCGTCGCCCGAACTGTGGATGCTTGGATGAGCCTAAGCCCTGATTTCGATCAACCTTCAGCACGGACAAACTGCCGCAAGGATTTTTCTACCGTGGATGCTATCCTGCCCGCACGGACCGTTAGAGCGATCGAATGACATTACGGCAGGATATTCACAGTTCCGGCATCCCCGTTCTTTGCCTGTCTTGCGAGGCACGGCGCCGCGGTGTCTGTGGCGCGCTAGAGCCAGACCATTTGGCTCAGCTCGCCAAGACGTCGTCGCGGCACAATATCGAGCCGGGGGTCGAACTGATCGGCGACGCCGAGGCGGTCGACTGTTATTCGAACGTGCTTTCAGGCGTGGTGAAGCTCACGAAGAGCCTGTCAGATGGACGCCAACAGATTGTCGGCCTGCAGTTCGCCCCGGATTTTCTGGGTCGGCCCTTCAAGATGAAAAGTGCGATCAATGCGGAAGCGGCAACAGCTGTCTCGCTATGCTCGTTTCCCAGAGCGGCCATCGAACGGATGATGAAGCAGTCACCCGAATTTGTGCATCGCCTGCTCAAGCAGGCGCTGAACGAACTTGACGAGGCACGCGAATGGATGGTGACTCTGGGGCGCAAGACCGCACCAGAGAAGGTGGCGAGCTTTCTCCTCATGATTGCCCGGAACATCGACTCCAATGTTGACCCGACGGCTAGCTCGACGTGCTTCGAGCTGCCGATGACGCGTGCCGACATTTCTGATTTCCTTGGAATCACAAACGAGACCGTGAGCCGTCAGCTGACCAGCCTGAGAATGGACGGCGTGATTCGGATCGAGAACAACCGCCGCGTCACCGTGGACAGCATGAGCCGGCTGGAACGGCGCTGCGGCGGCCGAGGCGCTACAGCCGTTTGAATGACGCAGAAGCTGCATGGCCCCCGTCACCTACTTCATTCGGGGCAGGGCATGCTCGCGTTGGGCTCAGAAGAAGTCGCGTAGCGACAGCCCGTTCTCCATCCGATTGTATGCGCCAGTTGCCTTTCGGCTCGTCGGCGAAGCATCCACACTTGGCCGAAGTCAATACGCCTCATCCGCAGGGGAAAATCGCCGTCCCCAAGCCATGAATGTCACGACGGCAGCGTAACGCTGGCGCTGGCTGTTCCAAGGCATTGAACGCGGGTTCGGTAAGGCGTCGACGTGCTTTCCAGCGTCGCAGAAGGTGCGCTCCCCCACACGCCCGCGGTCGCCTCCGCACCCGGGGCCCGACCGGGGACGCCAGGCCCCATCCATAAACGGGCGGCCGGTGGTGCGCTTCCACCTTCGATCGTCGCAGTCTGATCGCACCGAACTCGATGCTGCTCGAGCAAAATGGTGCGACTCTGACATGGATCAGGGCGAGCAGGCGACGGCTGCGCAATAAGGCACCGCGGTTTGGCATCCGCCGAAATTGGAAATCGGGGCTTGCGATGAAATTCGGCAAAGAAATCGTGCTTCTAAGCCTGTTCGCATTCGCGGCTTTGGTGGCGGCTGGCGCTGGGGTGGATGAACCCTTTCGCCAGCATATGTGGGTCTTGTTCTTCGCCTTGGCTGGCTTCACTGCGATCCTACTGCGTAACACTGAGTTCAAGCCTGCCGCTCCGATCGACCCGTCCGCCTACATGGATGGTCCAATCCGCTACGGCGCCATCGCCACCATGTTCTGGGGTGTGGTTGGCATGCTGGTCGGGGTGGTCATCGCGCTGCAGCTTGCCTATCCCGATCTCAACATCCAGCCCTGGTTCAACTTCGGCCGCTTGCGGCCTCTGCACACCTCGGGCGTCGCCTTCGCCTTCGGCGGCAACGCGTTGCTTTGCACGTCTCTCTATGTCGTCCAACGCACATGCCGCGCCCGGCTGTTCGGTGGCGATCTCGCCTGGTTCGTGTTCTGGGGCTACCAGCTCTTCATCGTCATGGCCGCGACAGGTTATCTGCTCGGCATCACCGAGAGCCGCGAATATGCGGAACCCGAATGGTATGTCGACATCTGGCTGACCATCGTCTGGGTCGGCTACCTGATCCTGTTTCTGGGCACCATCCTGAAGCGCAAGGAACCGCACATCTACGTCGCCAACTGGTTCTACCTTTCCTTCATCGTGACCATCGCGATGCTGCATGTGATCAACAACCTGTCGATGCCGGCCTCCTTTCTCGGCTCCAAGAGCTATTCCGCATTTTCCGGAGTCCAGGACGCCCTGACGCAGTGGTGGTACGGCCACAATGCCGTCGGGTTCTTCCTCACCGCCGGCTTCCTCGGCATGATGTATTATTTCGTGCCCAAGCAGGCAAACCGGCCGGTCTATTCCTACCGTCTGTCGATCGTCCATTTCTGGGCAATCATCTTTCTCTACATCTGGGCTGGGCCCCATCATCTGCACTACACGGCCTTGCCCGACTGGGCGCAGACGCTTGGCATGGTGTTCTCGATCATGCTGTGGATGCCGTCATGGGGCGGCATGATCAACGGCCTGATGACGCTGTCGGGCGCCTGGGACAAGCTGCGCACTGACCCGATCATCCGCATGATGGTGATGGCCATCGCCTTCTACGGCATGTCCACCTTCGAGGGCCCGATGATGTCGATCAAGACGGTCAATTCTCTGTCGCACTATACCGACTGGACCATTGGCCACGTTCACTCCGGTGCGCTCGGCTGGGTCGGCATGATCTCGTTTGGCGCAATCTACTTTATGGTGCCGAAGCTGTGGAACCGTGAACGGCTCTACTCGCTTCGCCTCGTTACCTGGCACTTCTGGCTGGCGACGCTTGGCATCGTTGTCTACGCCGCTGTCATGTGGGTGTCCGGCATCATGCAGGGCCTGATGTGGCGCGAATACGACGAGCAGGGCTTCCTGGTCTACTCCTTCGCCGAAACCGTGGCCGCTATGCACCCTTATTACATCATGCGCGCCATCGGTGGGGCCATGTACCTCTCCGGCACCCTGATCATGGCCTGGAACATCGCCATGACCATCCTCGGCTACCGGCGCGAGCAGGATCCGATGCCGCGCTCCACCCCCGCCCTCCAGCTTGCGCGATGATGAGACAGAAAATGAGGTTGATGAACAGACACGCGGTCATCGAGAAGAACGCTACACTTCTCCTCCTCGGGTCGCTGCTGGTCGTGACAATCGGCGGCATCGTCGAGATCGCGCCGCTCTTCTATCTCGATAATACGATCGAGAAGGTGGAAGGCATGCGCCCCTACTCGCCGCTCGAACTTGCCGGGCGAAACATCTATGTCCGCGAGGGCTGCTACCTCTGCCACAGCCAGATGATCAGGCCGTTCCGTGACGAGGTCGAGCGCTACGGCCACTACAGCCTGGCGGCCGAGTCGATATACGACCACCCCTTCCAGTGGGGATCGAAGCGCACCGGACCGGATCTCGCCCGCGTTGGCGACCGGTATTCCAACCTGTGGCACGTGGATCACCTGACAGATCCACGGTCCGTGGTGCCGGAATCGATCATGCCGAGCTATGCCTTCCTGAAGGACAAGCCGATCGCGGTGAAGGACTTCTCGACGCATCTGGTCGCCAACAGGCGCGTCGGCGTCCCTTACTCCGACGACATGATCGCCAACGCCAATGCCGATTTGATGGCGCAGGCTGATCCCAACGCTGACACATCCGGCCTCGAGGCCCGCTACCCCAAGGCCAAGATCGGCGACTTCGACGGCTACCCGCAGCAAGTCACCGAAATGGACGCGCTGGTTTCTTATCTCCAGATGCTGGGCACGCTGGTCGATTTCAAGAACTACGATGAGACCGCCGGCTACCGCTGAGGACAATGGCCATGACGTACAATTTCATGCGGGAGTTTGCCGACAGCTGGGGCCTACTTGCCATGGCTCTTTTCTTCATCGGATCCGTTGCCTTTGCAGTTCGTCCCGGAAGCCGCAGGCAAGCCGGCGAAGCAGCTCAAATTCCTCTGAAGGAGGACTGATCATGAGCAGCGATCACATCGACGAGGTTTCCGGCATCTCAACCACCGGTCATGAGTGGGACGGCATCCGGGAGCTCAACAACCCGCTTCCGCGCTGGTGGATCTGGACGTTCTACATCACCATAGTCTGGGCGATCGGCTACACCATCGCCTATCCGGCATGGCCTCTGCTGCACACGGCAACCAAGGGGGTGCTCGGCTACTCCAGCCGCAACGATGTCGGGAACGATTTGTCCGCGGCTGAAGCGGCCAAGGGCAAATATGTCGCCGCGATAGAAGCGAAAAGTGTTTCGGAGATCGCGGCGGACGACACGCTGCGCAAATTCGCCGTCGCCGCCGGCGGTGCCGCGTTCAAGCTCAATTGCGTGCAGTGCCATGGTTCCGGCGCCCAGGGCTCCAAGGGCTTCCCCAACCTTAACGACGACGACTGGCTGTGGGGCGGCAAGGCGGACCAGATCCAGCAGACGATCACCCATGGCATTCGCTTCGCCACCGATCCGGATACGCGCCTGTCGGAAATGCCCGCCTTTGCCGACATCATCACCGCCGACCAGATCAAACAGGTCAGCGCCTACGTCGCCAGTCTGTCGGGGGCCGTCGTCAATCAAGCATTGGTCGCGCCGGGCGCAGAGGTCTTTGCCGAAAACTGCGTGGCCTGTCATGGCGACAATGCAAAAGGCAACAAGGAACTCGGCGCTCCAGATCTGACCGACGCCATCTGGCTCTACGGGTCAGGCGAAGCGGCCATCGCCGCCCAGGTAACCGCACCGAAACACGGCGTGATGCCGGCTTGGGGCGCGCGCCTCGGCGAGATCAAGGTCAAGGAACTGACGGTCTACATCCATTCGCTTGGCGGCGGAGAATAGGAAAGCAGCCTATTCTCGTCCTCCCCCTCCCGCCAAGCGACGAGGCCCGGCGCAAGCCGGGCCTCGGCATCATCCAGAACCGATGAGTCGGCTTCCGGCGAAATCGTCGCTGGTGACTGGAGCTTCTCGTGCTCGATAACACGCAAATAGAACGGATCGAACCCACGACGTTCAACTCCGCCAAGGTGCGCCAGCCAATGTATGCCGCGCGCAGGAAGATCTTCCCGAAGCGGGCCTCGGGCAGCTTTCGCCGATTCAAATGGATCGTGATGGCGATCACGCTCGGCATCTACTATCTGACGCCGTGGCTGCGCTGGGATCGGGGCTCGTTTAGCCCGAACCAGGCCGTGCTGCTCGATGTCGCCAACCGGCGCTTCTATTTCTTCTTCATCGAGATATGGCCCCAGGAATTCTACTATGTCGCCGGCCTTCTGGTCATGGCCGGCGTCGGTCTTTTCCTGATCACATCGACTGTTGGCCGTGCCTGGTGTGGCTACACATGCCCACAGACCGTATGGGTCGATCTGTTCCTGGTCGTCGAGCGCGCGATCGAGGGCGACCGCAACGCACGCATCAAGCTCGATGCCGGTCCTTGGACCACTCGTAAGCTTGTGCTGCGGGCATCGAAACACGTCATCTGGCTGGTCATAGCCGCAGCGACTGGTGGCGCATGGATCTTCTATTTCGCCGATGCGCCGACGCTGCTCGGCGAACTCTTCACCGGCACGGCAGCGCCTGTCGCCTACATCACCGTCGCGGTCCTGACGGCGACGACCTACACGTTTGGCGGGCTGATGCGCGAACAGGTCTGCACCTATATGTGCCCATGGCCGCGCATCCAGGCAGCCATGCTCGACGAGAGCTCGCTCACCGTCACCTACAATGACTGGCGCGGCGAACCGCGCACGCGTCACGCCAAGAAGGTTCTTGCCGCAGGGCATCCCGTCGGCGATTGCGTCGACTGCAATGCCTGTGTCGCCGTCTGTCCGATGGGGATCGACATACGCGACGGTCAGCAACTCGAATGCATCACCTGCGCGCTCTGCATCGATGCCTGTGACGGCGTCATGGACAAGCTCGGCAAAGCGCGAGGACTGATCTCCTACGCGACGCTCTCCGACTACAACGCCAACATGATGCTGGCCACCGCAGGCGGCGCCAGCTCGGTCGATCCATCACTGGTCAGGACGGATGACGGCGTGTTTTCGGACAGGGTGGCGCATTTCCATATCCGCAAGATCTTTCGGCCACGAACCTATGTCTACATGGCCATGTGGTCGCTGATCGGGCTGGGCCTGCTCTTTTCGCTGCTGACGCGCGACCGGCTCGAAATCAATGTCCTGCACGACCGCAACCCGCAATTCGTGACGCTCTCGGACGGCTCGATCCGCAATGGCTATACCGTCAAGCTCTTGAACATGATCCCCGAACCGAGAACGATTATCGTCACCCTCGGGGGTTTGCCAGGCGCGGAGATGAGCATCGTTGGCGTCGATCTCCCCGCCGATCGCTCCTTTGCAGTCCAGGTCGAACCCGACCGGCTGAAGATGTTGAAGGTTTTCGTGCGCCTGCCCGCCGACCAGATTCATGGCCAGGCGCAGACCTTCACATTCCGGGTCGAAGACAAGGTCAGCTTCGAGTCCAACGAATACACCGCCACCTTCAACTCGCCGGAGATCGCCAGATGAACGCCACCACGCGAAACCCCCGCGAGTTCACCGGCAGGCACATGTTGGCCACGATCCTTGCCTTTTTCGGCGTGGTCATCGCGGTCAATGTGACGATGGCGACGCTTGCCAACACAAGCTGGACCGGCCTTGTCGTCGAAAATACCTATGTGGCGAGCCAACAATTCAACAAGAAGGCCGAGGAAGGCCGTGCGCAGGCAGCGCTTGGCTGGACCGGCCAGTTGACCATCGCATGGGGCGAAGTCCGCTATCGCATCATCGACGCCGCGGGCAAACCGGTTTCCCTGCATGGCGTGAAGGTGCTGTTTCGCCATCCGGCTTACGAGAAAGAGGATGAGTCCGTCACGCTCGCCCTGGTCTCTGGCCAGGAGTTTGCAGCACAACACGTGCCAAGGGATGGTGTCTGGATCATCGAAATAGACGCCGATGCCGGCCTGGCAAGACCTTATCGCGACGTGCGCAGGGTCATGATTTCCCAAGGGGTGCTGAAATGAGCTGCTGCGCGCCGGGCGCTGAAATGGCGCTGGATCTGGTCAGCCCCGCTTCGGTCCTGCCATCAAGCCAGGAGGTCAGGCTGGCGAGCCGGTCGCTGGGCGATGACCTTCATCAGACCGACCTGTCGGTACCGACGGTTCACTGCGGCGCCTGCATCCAGATGATCGAGACCGCGTTGGGAAAGCTCAATCACGTCCAGGCCGCCCGCGTCAACCTTTCAACGAAGCGGGTCTCGGTCCAGTGGCGCGGCGATGAGGTTCCACCATTGGTCGCAGTGCTCGGGCGCCTGGGCTACCAGGCACATCTGTTCGAAGCCGACACCGATGCGAAGGACAGGACGTTATCGGAGCTCATCCGCGCCGTCGCCGTTGCCGGCTTTGCGGCGGGCAACATCATGCTGCTCTCGGTATCGGTCTGGTCCGGCGCCGAAGGCGCCACGCGCGATTTGTTCCACTGGGTCTCGGCGCTCATCGCCATTCCCGCCCTCGCCTTTGCCGGCGGGATCTTCTTCAAATCGGCGTGGACTGCGCTGCGCCACGGCCGCATGAACATGGACGTGCCGATCGCCGTCGGCGTGTCGCTGGCCTACGCCATGAGCCTCTATGAGACGATCACCCATGGCGACCACGCCTATTTCGACGCGTCGGTATCGCTGCTGTTCTTCCTGTTGATCGGCCGCACGCTCGATCACGTGATGCGCGAACGCGCGCGGACCGCGGTAAAGAACCTGTCACAGTTGGCTGCGCGTGGCGCCATGGTGCTGCGCGGCGATGGCGCACGGGACTATTTGCCGGTTGGCGAAATCGAACCGGGGATGCAACTGCTCATTGCAGCCGGCGAGAGAATCCCCGTCGACAGCACGATCGTTCATGGAGCGTCGGATCTTGACTGCTCACTGGTCACTGGCGAGAGCACGCCGCGAAACGTCGCGCCAGGGGAGATTGTGCAGGCCGGTGTCCTCAACCTCACCGGTCCGCTGACGATTGAGGCGACAGCGGCCGCCAAGGATTCGTTCCTGGCGGAAATGGTTCGGTTGATGGAGGCCGCCGAAGGTGGTCGCGCCCGGTATCGCCGTATCGCCGACCGCGTGTCGGCACTCTACGCGCCCGTGGTTCATCTCACCGCCTTGGCAACCTTCCTGGGCTGGATGGCGGTGACTGGCGACTGGCACCGGGCGATGACGATCGCAATCGCTGTTCTCATCATCACATGCCCGTGCGCGCTTGGCCTCGCCGTTCCAATCGTTCAGGTGGTGGCCGCGCGGCGCCTGTTCGAAAACGGCATCATGGTCAAGGACGGCTCGGCCATGGAGCGCCTGGCAACGATCGATACAGCCGTGTTCGACAAGACCGGCACGCTCACGCTTGGCCAGCCCAGGCTCGTCAACACGTCGTCGATCGATCCCGCCATGCTGGCAATCGCTGCCGACTTGGCCGCGCATTCGCGTCATCCATATTCAAAGGCCATTGCCGGCTTTGCCGTCAGCAGCAGCCAGCACAAATTCGATGCGGTGACCGAGCACCCGGGTTTCGGGATCGAAGCCACCGCCGCCGGTATCACCTGGCGGCTGGGTCGACGCGGATGGGCTGGCTGGAAGGCTCGAACCGGCGGCGAAGGCAAACATGGCTACGGCGGAACAGTCCTGACGAAAAACGGCATGATTGTGGCATCCTTCGTTTTCGAGGATGCGCTGCGCCTCGACACCAGGGCAGCGATCGATCAACTGCGCAACGCTGGTATGTGCGTGGAAATGCTGTCGGGCGATACCGCCAAAGGCTGCGCCGAGGTTGCGGACGTGCTTGGTGTCGATGACTTCGTTCCCTGCCTGCTACCGTCCGGCAAGGTTGAACGCATCGAGAGCCTGGCGAGAGACGGGCACAAGGTTCTGATGGTTGGCGACGGGCTCAACGACACGCCGGCGCTGAGCGCCGCGCATGTCTCGATCGCACCCGCCACCGCCGCCGACATTGGCCGCAATGCAGCCGACTTCGTTTTTCTGCGCGAAAGCCTCTTGGCGATCCCGCTGGCGCTGGACGTGTCGCGCAAGGCGGGAAGCCTGATCCGACAGAACATAACAATTGCTATCGTTTACAATGCTGTGGCCGTGCCGATCGCCATTCTGGGTCATGTTACGCCTCTGATCGCGGCGGTCGCGATGTCTGCCTCGTCATTGCTTGTGATTGGAAATGCGATGCGTCTGCAAGGCTTCCCAACGGGTGCGTCGTCCGAAACTGCGCGGCAGGACAGGCCCGCGCGGGCCGGCGCCTTGGCCCGATCCTCATGACGACGCTCGCCTATCTCATTCCGGTGGCGCTGTTCCTTGGCGCACTCGGCCTGTCCGGCTTCCTGTGGGCATTGAGAAGCGGCCAGTACGACGATCTCGATGGCGCGGCGGAGCGCATTCTTATCGACCGCGACGACGGCGCGGAGAATCCTCCTCGTTCCAAGTGACTTAGATCAAAGCGCCGCGCGTCGGGATGCCCCATCGTCGTCCGACGTAAGATCAGGAGGGTGAGGATGCAAGCCGAAGCCATCATGACGAAGCCAGTCATCACGACGGATGCGAACGCGACGATCGCCGAAGCGGCCGAGCTCATGCTTTCAAACAAAGTCAGCTGCCTCCCGGTAACGGACAGCGACGGTGCCCTGGTTGGCATTGTAAGCAAAAGCGACTTCTTGCGCCGAGAGGAACTTGGGACCCAGCGTGTGCGTCCGCGCTGGCTGGAGTTTGATCTTGGCCCGGGCACAGTCGCCGAAGACTATGTGCGCTCGAACGGACGGATCATCCATCAGGTGATGACCACACCCGTCATCTCGGCGCCTCCTGGCGCCTCGATTGCAGATATTGTCGACTTGATGATGCAACACCGCATCAACAATGTGCCGATTGTCGATCAGGAAAGGGTCGTCGGCATCATCACGCGAACTGATTTGCTGCCTGTCCTGATCCGCGCAATGCCGAAACAGGGCACCACGCCACCCGATGACGACCTGATCCGCAAGGCCATACTTGCCGAGCTGCAGGGACAATCGTGGAGCGGTGGTGACTTGATTGATGTTAGGGTCAGCGACGGCCTCGTCGAACTGACCGGGGCGATTGTCGACGAGCGTCAGCGGAAGGCTGCGATCGTTGCGGCTGAGAAGGTTGCCGGCGTCGGGCAAGTCAAGGACGGCCTCCTCCTCAGTACGGATCCGTTCGGTGACGGTTTCATAGCTGCGGAAAAAGCGGGGACGCGGAGCAGAGTCCCTTTGGTTCTGCTCCCTTCCCACATCACTTGGACATGAGGCCGTCGGCGAGTTGCTTCGGCGTATAGCGCCCGTCATGGTTGGCGAGCACGCTGTCGGCAGCGAAGACGCCCGTCCTGAGGGAATGCGATGGCCGCTGCCTGTTTTGGTGGGGCTTGGACCGGGGCTTCCTGTGGATCTTGACGAGCGGCCAATACGAAGATCTCGACGGCTCCGCCCAGCGGATCCTTATCGATCGGGAAGAGCCGCGAGGCTGAACCGGTCGGCGGCGTCAACGACTGTGCGGATGCTGGTCGTCATCGACCGAATCTTTAGCTGGATTGCCTCGTCATGATGATATCGGCGCGCGTGCGAAGAACGGATCAGCCACAACACGTTGCCGAACCTTTGGGTAGGAGGGGCACGCGATTGGGAAGCCGACCATTCAGAATGCCTAGACATGCAAACGTTTTCGCGGCAATCGACCACTCGACCGTGAACCCGCCGTTGCCGGGTTTGTCGAGCCTGGTTGATCCAGATCAGCGTTATCTCTTAGTCGGCGTGGTTTCATTGACCATGCTTCCAACGGAGAACGCATGTCTATCGACGCTGGGGAGATGAGCGGCAAACCGTGGGTGATTGCGATGCTTCAAGAGCGCTTCGTATCGCAGATAGCCGCTATGGCGGCACGCTGATGGCCGGCTCTGTCGACACATTCGACATCATTGTTGTCGGAGCTGGCCCGGTCGGACTTGCCTTCGCAGCATCGCTCGCCCGGAGCCGACTCAAGGTGGCAGTGGTTGAACGGCAGTCGCTCGACAGCCTGGCGAATCCGGCTTTCGACGGTCGCGAGATCGCGCTGACCCACGCATCAGTGAGAATCCTTCGCGAGCTCGGCGCCTGGGATGCCATCCCCGCATCGGACAAATCACCGCTTCATGGCGCGCGCGTGCTCAACGGGTCGAGCCCTTTCGCCCTGTGCTTCGATACTCCCAGCGGATCTGGGGAACCACTCGGATTTCTGGTCCCAAATTGTCGGATCCGCGATGCCCTGTTCAAAGTTGTCTACTTCCAGGATCATGCCCGGCTGCTGTGCGGCAACTCGGTCGTCAATGCAACAACCAGCGACGACGAGGCGGTCATAGCGCTTTCTGATGGCAGGCAATTGGCCGCTCGGCTGCTCGTCGCAGCGGATTCGCGTTTGTCCGCGATGCGCGACCTGCTCGGCATTGGCGCCAACATCCATCCGCTTGGCCACTCCATGCTGATTTGCCGAGTGAGGCACGAGCGCTTCCATCACCAGATCGCGGTCGAATGGTTCGACCACCATCAGACCATAGCGATGTTGCCGCTCATGGAAGGCGTGTCGTCGCTGCTTCTGACTTTGCGCTCAATCGAGGCCGATAGACTGTCTGTTCTCGATGACGAATTGTTCCTCATGGAATTGATGAACCGGTGTCGAGGACGCCTCGGGCAGATGACCCTGGCAAGCACCCGCCATGCCTATCCGCTGGTCACGACCTGGGCGCACAAGTTCTCGGCACCGAGTGCGGCACTGATAGGAGACGCTGCCATCGGCATGCACCCCGTGACCGCGCATGGCTTCAACATAGGCCTAAGCGGCCAGAAGCAACTCGCTCATAAAATACTGACAGCATGTCGCGCCCGCCGCGACATTGCCGATCCCGACATGCTCGGCAGATACGAAAACCGGCTGCGGCTGTCGGCGGCGCCGCTCTATCATGCCACCAACATGCTTGTCGGTCTTTACTCAAGCGAGCACCCGGCGGCACGGCTTGCAAGACATGCTGGGCTCCGCTTTGCCCAACATCTTCCCTTTGTCCGCCATGGCATTTCGGCCATGCTCAGGCGGTGAATCGCACAGAGCGCTACCGCTCTGGAGCGCTGTCTCGGCGCGGCTTCTTTGTCTTGCTCGCTCGCAGCGTCGCGGGCAAGGCTGCTTCCTGGTGACGTTGCCGATCATGGCATGACTCGGATCAAGGCACGCGCGCGGGCGAAACCTTGATGATTCGGCAATGCTAAGCCAAAGGTGTGACCCGAAGCATGGTGAGCGCACTGGTTACCCTCGCTGGGTAGTTAACCCGTCCTTCAGTGGGCTTGCATAGGTTTGGTCCTCGCGAACAATGACGCAAGCAAGCTGGTCCATTCATGGCACCCCTAAAGAAAGAAGAATCGCTGGAGGCCAAAATCCGTCAGGATCAGCTTGCTGACCTGAGGGCCGGGCTCTTCGTGTCGATGCCGATAAGCGCGATCCTGTCAGGCCTGATTTGCGGGGTGCAGGCCCTTTCTGGCGGCGGCTTTGCCGCTGCAAGCTGGTTCCTGGTCGTCAATGCGCTAAATGCCGCCCGGCTTGCACTCGCCCGTTTTCAGCTAAAGGAAACGGGGCGCAATCAGGATTTGCTTGGCGTTTTGCCGCGCCTTCGCATGTTTGGCGTCCTTGCCCTTCTGGCAGGGTTTGCCTGGTCCTTCCCGGCCGTGCTGACTGTTGGATACACAACACCTCAAGCACCGATGCATCTGGTCATACTGGCGGGCATTTCAGCTGGTGCGGTTACATATGGCAGCTCGTATGCCGCCGCGGCGACCAGCTTCATCACACCTCCACTCCTCATCACGGTGGCGTGCCTTTTGGCGAAAGGCAATTTTGAACGCTACATTCTGGCTTTCACCGTTCTGCTCTTCATGGGCGGCTTGGTCCGAGCTTCGTTTGTTGGGCAGGCGCGCTTCCGCGAAGCAAGCCGCCTGAGACATGAGGCAGAGCGACTTGCGTCGGAAATGGAGCGCAACTCCAGGGAGGACCATTTGACCGCCCTTCTCAACAGGCGGGGCCTTGAACACGCCATCGGTCGGTTCAAGACCGCGGATGGCCCCTTCGTGGCAATGCTGATTGATCTGGACGGCTTTAAATCTGTCAACGACACCTACGGTCACAGGACCGGTGATGAACTGCTTGTCATGATCGCCCGCCGCATAGAGCAGGAAGCACCGGAAGGCTCAACGCTAGCTCGTATTGGCGGCGATGAATTCGTGCTGGTTTTTCCCTCAACGAGAGCTTCGCTTTCTGCCAGTGATCTCGCCTCCAATATCATAGCCAAAATTGCTCGCCCCTATATCGGGGTCGCGTCCGTGCGCGTCGGGGCATCGATAGGGATATACTTGGCACAGACGTCGAGCCTGACTGAAATGCTGTTGCGGGCCGATATCGCCCTTTATACGGCCAAGCGCCATGGCAGGAACGAATTTTGCCTGTTCGATGCCGAACTCGACCGGGAACTCCAACGCCGCCAGTCCATCGAACGGGACCTTCATTCGGCGATAAAGACGGG
Organism: Mesorhizobium sp. M0029; assembly: GCF_040323735.1. Taxonomy (NCBI): domain Bacteria; kingdom Pseudomonadati; phylum Pseudomonadota; class Alphaproteobacteria; order Hyphomicrobiales; family Phyllobacteriaceae; genus Mesorhizobium; species Mesorhizobium sp. M0029. The sequence goes on along the minus strand of NZ_JAMYVF010000034.1, from coordinate 3,707 downwards.
AAGATTGCAACCTTGGTTCCAGCCGATCGTGAAACTCGACACCGAGGCCGTGGTCGGTTTTGAAGCCTTGCTGAGATGGTCCCATCCGACACATGGTGCCATCTCTCCACCCGAAATCATCACAGCCGCACGCGAAACCGGAATGCTTCAGCTGCTGACGCAAACCGTATTCGCCGACTGTTGTGCTTTTATCGACGGCTTGGTGAAAGCTGACTGTCGTAACATTCGTGTGGCGATGAATGTTTCCCCGCGCGAACTGGAAGCCGGCGATATCGACGACATGGTTCTGGATGGTCTGGCCGCAAGAGGCCTGCCTGCGACGATGTTCGAAATCGAGATTACCGAAGAATCGCCGGTGGACCCGGACAGAGTGGATGAAAAGCTCGGACGGCTTTCACATGCCGGTATTTCCATCGCGCTCGACGACTTCGGCACCGGCTTTTCTACCTTGGCATCTCTCAAGGACCGTCGGATACGCAAGGTGAAAATAGACCAGGGCTTCATTCGCGGCTTGGCCAAGTCCCGAGAGGACCGACTGCTTGTCAAATCGGTCATTGAACTCGGTGAGATGCTCGGGATCGACGTCATGGCCGAGGGCGTCGAAACAGAGGCGGATCGGCAAACCCTGCACAAGCTTGGCTGCCGAACCGCTCAAGGCTTCCTCTTCTCCAAGGCTGTGCCTTTGATGCAAGCACTGGAAGTGGCAGTCAAACAGCACGCGAACCAGTTGTGACCGCTCCCGCCGCGCCGGCTGTCGCGGCCGTGCGCTGCCGAATTTGGCTACAGAGACTTGCCTGATCGAAACACGTGGCAGTGGGCGTTGTGCATCAGCCGGCGAACAGTTCCTTGTAGCCGGTCGTCACCATCCAGTTCGCACGGTCGATATGGCTGCGAAGAGCTTTGCGGGCGCGGACCGGGTCAATGGACGGGTCGATGCCGAGAATGCGCTCGGCCATCTCCTTTTCGCTGGCATTGTCGGCGCAGGCATCCAGGATCCGCAGGTAGATCGTGAAATGCTCCCTGTCGTAGCTCGTGAGGTTCTCCGACCAGGGGACTTCATCGCTCAAACTTGAGCTTCGAGTCTCATCCGTTCCCATTGGTCCATTCATGCCTGCGAACCTCGCCTGTGAGCGCAGGCAGTATATCCCAAAATGGGATAATCCGAAACCGGGATTAGTCGCTGATCCGGTCTTTACCCGACCGGTTCGCCTCCATGCCCAAATCCCTTCGATCGCCCCGCCACCAGCGGTTCCTGGCCCGGCTGGTTTTGCTGCGCAAGGCCAAAGGCCTGACCCAGAAGCAGCTGGCTGACAAGCTTGGTCGTCCCCAATCCTTCGTGGCCAAGTACGAGGGCGCAGAGCGGCGTCTCGATGTCATCGAGTTTCTCGACATAACTGCGGCCCTTGACGCTGATCCGTGCGAGATTCTCTCCAGCCTCCGGTCCTAGCGGGCGCGCCGCATCTATCATGATCACGGACAGGAATATTGAGTGGGACAACGCCTCAATTTGTTGAAAGGCGAGCGCTGGTTTTCGGAGGAAGCCGCGCGCACGGCGCCGATGCCTTTTGGTTCTCGACGTAACTGCGGCGCCTGACCATGTGCGAAAAAACTTGGCGGGCGCCCGCGCGCCTGACGACGCGCACCAGGTGCTCGTGAACCGAGCCCGCTTTTCTTCGGCAAGCTCAGGCGGTCTCGGCCATTCGGCTTCGCCCCTTGGCGTGGGCAGCCCTTCGGGCTGTGACGGCCGCCGCCCTTGCGGGCGGCGCGGTTTGTCTGTTGGCCTTTCCCGGTGGCGCGGGGCGGGCGGCACTCCCTTCTAGACCCGCCGCGGCAGCCCGCAACCCTTCGCGTGCCGCTCAGGGTCCTCCTCTTCGTTCCGGTCCTTCGGATGCGGTCCGCCTACCACGGCGGGCCTTTCCGGTCGCGACTCGCCGCCCACCCCGCTTCCGGGGAAAGGCGCGGCGATTGGCGAGCGGAGGATAACACATGCGTGCAAACAGCAAGCGTACCACCAGCGGAGAGGCTGGCGCAGGCAAGGGCAGGCGCCCAGGCGCAAGCCTCTATCAGGAGATCACCGACCGCATCATTGCCGAGCTGGAGCGCGGCACCGTGCCATGGGTCAAGCCATGGGGCAGCGCAAAAGCAGGCCTCGGCCTGCCGAGGAATGCGTCCACGGGGCGCACCTATTCCGGCATCAATATCCTCATCCTGTGGGGCGCCGTCATCGAGCGCAGCTATCCCAGCCAGAAATGGCTGACCTTCCGGCAGGCGCTTGCCCTGGGCGGCAATGTCAGGAAGGGCGAGCGCGGCACGACGATCGTGCATGCCGACCGCTTTGTCCCAAAGAACGAGAAGGAGCGCGCACGCCACGAGGGCGATGCACCACAGGCCGTGCCTTTTCTGAAGCGCTTTACCGTCTTCAATGTCGCGCAATGCGACAATCTTCCGGAACACCTCCATGCCCCTGCCGAGCCGCTGCCACAGTGCGAGATCGTGCCGCAGGCCGAGACGCTCATTCTCGCCAGCGGTGCGGATTTCAGGGTCGGCGGCGATCGCGCTTTCTACATGCCGTGCAGCGACCACATTCAGGTGCCGCCGCAGCCAGCGTTCCATCAGCAGATCGACTATTACCGGACCTGCTTTCACGAGCTAGGCCACTGGACCGGCCACCCGACGCGGCTTGCTCGCGACCTCTCCGGCTCGTTCGGCTCCAAGGCCTACGCGCGTGAAGAATTGGTCGCCGAAATCACTGCCGCCTTCGTCTGCAGCAATCTCGGCATCGAGCCGACCGTGCGTCACGCCGATTACATCGGCTCATGGCTGAAGGTGCTGCGCGAGGACAACCGCGCTATATTCCGTGCCGCCAGCCTAGCTTCGAAGGCCGCTGATTTCCTGTTTGGCCTTCCGGCCGATGCGGAAGGCGAGGCGCAAGAAGGCATTGCGGCATGACGATGCGCGACCTCAACTGACCGCGACCGAGCCGACGCCGCAAAGGAGCAGACGCTCATTCCCGGCGTCCAGCCGATCACCACGCGGGCAAACCCTCCTGATGGACGCGCCGATGTGTCCGCGCGCGGCGCAAAGCTGCTCGAGGTCGGTCTCTAATGGGGAGGCGGATCAGAGGAAGGTCCGGTGAACCTTTCTCCCGCCGGACGCAAGAAGTCAACGCGACCCGTTCTGACAAGGAGTCTTTCCATGATACTGATCACCAATCCACTGCGCGCACGACTGCTCGCCCATGGCGCCGCCGGCGCCGACATCGACCATTTTCCCGTTGTGAAACTGTTGGATCCGACAGGTGCCGCGACCTCGCTTCTGAGCGAACTCGACGCCGATGGCGACACGCTGTTCGGTCTTTGCGATCTCGGCTTCGGCTTCCCCGAACTTGGCAGCGTCAGTCTGGCCGAGCTTGCATCCGTAAAAGGGCCGCTTGGCCTCGGCATAGAGCGCGACCTGCATTTCCAGGCGCGCTTTCCGATCTCCGTCCATGCCGAAGCCGCCCGCATTTTGCAGCCACGTCACCGAGGCCGAGCGACTGCTGCGGCAGGCAGCAGACGCCCTATCAAAGCCCCATTCCGAGCTTCCGCCCGACACGGCGGAACAGCAGCGCCGATAGGCGCAAAAACCGTCCCGCCCGCGGGGCGCGCGGGGCCCCCCCGGCGGGGTCACCCCGCCGGGCGGCGTATTTTGAGGCCGCACCCCGTGGG
>NZ_JAMYVF010000033.1:0-27686 GCF_040323735.1 Mesorhizobium sp. M0029 | reverse complement strand
GCCGCGCCAACCAATCCGCTTGGCGCTGCGGCGGACGCATAGGGGGAGAGAAGTGTCACCTATGTATCCGGTTCAAAGTGTTACCCATCTATCGGCTGGACACAATAGGGTCTCGAACTCTCTGGAGAACGTTCACTCCGCCCTCTCCCCATGCTAACCACCGCTAATGGCGCAGAAAAAAGGATACGAAGTCGATTCGTGGCTGGCGAAGCCGGAAGCGCGCATATCGATCGTCCTGCTTTACGGACCCGACCGCGGCTTGGTCGCCGAGCGGGCCAAAACCTTTGCCGCGAAAACTGGCCTGCCGCTCGACGATCCGTTTTCCGTCGTACGGCTCGACGGCGCGGAGGTCGATCGCGACCAGGGCCGGCTGCTCGACGAAGCCCGGACCGTGCCGATGTTCTCCGACCGGCGGCTTCTGTGGGTGCGCAACGCCAGCGGCCAGAAGCCGCTGGCTGAGGACGTCAAGGCGCTGACCGCGGAGCCCGCGCGCGACGCGATCATTCTCATCGAGGCCGGCGACCTGAAAAAAGGCGTCGGGCTGCGCGCCGTGGTCGAGGCGGCCGACAACGCCATGGCGCTGCCTTGTTATGCCGATGAAGCGCGCGACATCGACAGCGTCATCGACGACGAGCTGCGCAAGGCCGGCATGTCGATGGCGCTCGATGCGCGCCAGGCGCTGCGCCGCAATCTCGGCGGCGACCGGCTGGCCTCGCGCGGTGAAATCGAAAAGCTGGTGCTTTACGCCCACGGCCAGAAGGACATTGGCCTCGATGACGTCAGGGCGATGTCCGGCGACGTTTCCGGCGCCTCCTTCGACGACGCGGTCGATGCTGTGCTGGAAGGCAAGATCGGTGACTTCGACACCGCCTTCACCCGCCACTGCCTGTCCGGCGGCCATCCTTTCCTGGTACTGTCCTCGGCGATGCGGCAGCTGCAGCAGCTTCAGGTCATGCGCGGCCAGATGGACACCGCCGGCCGCAACGCCGCCTCGGCAGTGGCCGGCGCCCGTCCGCCGGTGTTTTTCTCGCGGCGCAAGCTGGTGGAGAAGGCGCTGGAGCGCTGGAACGTCGAGGCGCTCAGCCGCGCGCTGAACCGGCTGCAATCGGCCGTGCTGCAGACCAGGCGCAGGCCGGATTTGTCGGAAGCGCTGGCGCGGCAGGCGCTGCTCGGCATTGCGGTGGAGAGCGCGAGGCTGGCGCAGCGGTGATCTCCCCCCTTGAGGGGGAGATGTCGCCAAAGGCGACAGAGGGGGTCGCGGCGCGTGGAGCGCTGGCGCCTTTCGCAACGACGAACGAGGTCGGCGCTTGATGGGAGACGACCCTTCTGGCCTGCCGGCCATCTCCCCCTCAAGGGGGGAGATCAGCAGTTCGATCCCTTCGGCAATCCCCAATAAAAAGAAGGGCCGGCAACCGCCAAGCCCTTTCTTCATCCTAAGCCAGAACTTCATTCGCCGGCTAAATATGGCGCAACCCCAACCCTCTACCGCTCATCCTTCAACCGCCGGCATAGCTCGTCGAGCTGCTCCAGACTGCGGTAGTCCACGCGGATCGCGCCGCCTTTGCCCTTGTGCTCGATGGTCACGATCATGCCGATCGTGTTGGTCATCAGCCTTTCCAGCGCCAGCGTGTCGGCATCCTTGCCCGATGCGCCGTGTGCCGGTTTTGCCTTGGGCGGCGTGCCGCCCGCCGGCATTTGCGCCAGCGCCTCGGCCTGGCGCACCGAAAGCCCGTCTTCGACGATCTGCTTGGCTAGCCCGGCGGGATCCTGCGCCGTCACCAGCGTCCGGGCATGGCCGGCCGACAGCGCGCCGTCGACCAGCATGTCGCGGATCACGTCGGGCAGCTTCAGCAGCCGCAGCGTGTTGGCGACGTGGCTCCGGCTCTTGCCGATGACATTGCCGAGGTCGGCCTGTGTGTAGCCGTGGTCGTCGATCAACTGCTGGTAGCCGAGCGCCTCCTCGACCGGGTTGAGGTCGGTGCGCTGGACGTTTTCTATGATCGCCAGTTCGAGCGCTGTGCGGTCGTTGACGTCGCGCACGATGATCGGGATCTCGGTCAGCCCGGCTCGCTGCGCCGCCCGCCAGCGGCGCTCGCCGGCGATGATCTCGTAGCGCCCGGCCTGCGTGGGCGAAGGCCGCGCCACCACCGGCTGCACCACGCCATGCTCGCGGATCGACTGCGCGAGATCGGTGAGGTCGGCGTCGCCAAAGTGCCGGCGCGGGTTTTTCGGGTTCGGGCTCAGGAACTCGATTGGCACCTTGCCGTCGGCATTCAGGCCTGGCTTTTCGGCCGCTGCCACCGGGCGGTCGATCTCCCCGATCAGCGCCGCCAGTCCACGCCCCAGTCTCTTTCTCGAAAGGTCTTCGCTCATCTCAATTCCAGATTCTTGATCGTTTCGGCGCCGGATCGGCTTGGTTTATCGACTTGCCTAATCATGCCGCGCGCAATTTTCGCTCGCGGCGGATCACTTCGGATGCCAGTTGCAGATAGGCTTGGCTGCCGGAGCATTTCAGGTCGTAGAGAATCGCCGGCTTGCCATAGGACGGCGCCTCGGACACTCGCACATTCCTAGGAATGATGGTCTCGTAGACCTTGTCGCCCATGTGTGCCCGCACGTCCTGCACCACCTGGTTGGCGAGGTTGTTGCGGCCGTCATACATGGTCAGCACGATGCCCTGGATGATCAGGTCCGGATTGATCGAACGGCGCACCTGCTCCACCGTTTCCAGGAGTTGGCTTAGCCCTTCCAGCGCGAAGAACTCGCACTGCAGCGGCACAAGAACAGAATCGGCTGCCGCCATTGAATTCAAAGTCAAAAGGTTGAGCGAGGGCGGGCAGTCGATCAGCACATAGCCGAACGGCGCACCACGCTCGGTGGCGGCGCGCAGCGCGTTGCGCAGCTTAAGCACCCGATCCGGCGCCGAGGCGATTTCCATCTCGATGCCGAGCAGATCGAGCGTCGACGGCACGATCGACAGGCCGGGCACCGCCGTTGGAATGGCGGCCTCTTCCAGGCCCAGTTCGCCGGTCAGCACATCGTAGGAGGAGACGGTGCGGTCCTTGCGGTCGATACCGAGACCCGTCGAGGCATTGCCTTGCGGGTCGAGATCGACGATCAGCACCTTTTCGCCGATCGCGGCCAGCGCCGTGGCCAGATTGATGGCGGTGGTTGTCTTGCCGACGCCGCCCTTCTGGTTGGCGACGGTGATGATGCGAGGTCCGGTTTTCATGGGTCTGTGCCAGGTATTCATGTGGGCCAGGTATTCATTGCGTCGCCAAGGTTGCGAAGGAGAGCTTACGCAGTCTGCAGATCGGTCACTTCGAGGATGACGCCATGGGCGTCGGTCATGCTCGGATGTTCTACCAGATCGAAAGCCCAGCGGTGAGTGCTTTCTTCCACCTCGGAGCGGTAATCCCGGCCTTTGTGGAACAGCGCCCGCGATCCCTTGGTCAGCCACGGCGCCGACAGATCGAGCAGCGCCGGCAGCGCGGCCAGCGCCCGCGCCGTGATGATTTCCGGTTCGGAAACAAGCGCATAGCTGTCGTCGATACGCCGGGCGACGACCCGTGCCGGCAAACCGAACTGGCCAACGACCGCCTGTAAAAACGATGCTTTCTTGCGGTTGCTCTCGACCAGATCGATCGACGCGCCATCGCGTTCGACCAGCAGGAAGGCCATTACCAGGCCCGGAAAACCGCCGCCCGAACCGAGATCGGCCCAGCGCTTGGCCTGCGGTGCGATTCGCGCCAGCTGCGCGCTATCCAGAATATGGCGGCCCCAGACATCGTCCAGCGTCGACGGCGCGGCCAGATTGATGCTGCGGTTCCATTTCAGGAACAACTGTTCGAACGTCACCAACCGATCGAATGTTTCACGTGAAACCGGTCCCGCGGCCTCTTGCAGGCTCGCCCATGAGGCAGCGCTCACGCAACGGCCCTTTGGGCGGCCGATTCGGCGTTGCGGACGTGCGCGACGATGATGGCCAGCGCCGCCGGCGTCATGCCTTCCATACGCTGCGCGTCAGCGATCGACCGGGGCTGACGCGTTAGCATCTTCTGCTTCAGCTCATTGGACACGCCAGGAACATCGGCGAAATCCACCGACGCCGGGATCAGCCGGCTTTCCTCGTGGCGGATTTGTGCGACATCTGCCTGCTGGCGATCGAGGTAAACCGAATATTTCGCTTCCGTTTCGAGCCGCTCGGCGGTTTTGGGGTCGATTGCGCCAAAGGCCGGCACAACACGGGCCAGCCAGGCGATATCGACGCCGGGATAAGCAAGCAATTCATAGGCGGAGCGGCGCACGCCGTCCCTGTTGATCTCCAGCCCATGCCGCGCCGCTTCGTTGGGCGTCATCGTCGTCGCAATTGCGAGTTTTCGCGCCCTATCAAGATCCTGTGTGACTTCATTGAACCGCCGCGTTCGCTCCGGCGACACGATACCAAGCCGATTTGCCAGAGGCGTAAGCCTTTCATCGGCATTGTCGGCGCGCAGCGATAGGCGAAACTCCGCCCGCGAAGTGAACATGCGGTAGGGCTCGGCAATGCCGCGGCTGGTGAGGTCGTCGACCATTACTCCGATGTAGGCTTCGGTGCGGCTGAGCACGATTTGGTCGTCGGCCGCCGCCTTGCGCGCGGCGTTGAGCCCGGCGAGCAGGCCCTGCGCGCCGGCTTCTTCATAACCGGTGGTGCCGTTGATCTGACCGGCGAGGAAAAGCCCCGCAATACGTTTGGTCTCAAGCGTCGGCTCCAACTCGCGCGGATCGACATGGTCGTATTCGATAGCGTAGCCGGGCTGCAGCATGGTCGCCCGCTCTAGCCCGGGTATAGTTTTGAGAATGTCGAGTTGCACATCCTCGGGCAGGGAGGTCGAAATGCCATTGGGGTAGACCGTGTCGTCGTCCAGCCCTTCCGGCTCGAGGAAAATCTGGTGGCCTTCGCGATCGCCGAACTTGACGATCTTGTCTTCGATCGACGGGCAATAGCGTGGTCCGACCCCCTCTATCGAGCCGGAATACATGGCGGAGCGGCCGAGATTGGCGCGGATCAGCTCGTGCGTCGCCGGTGTCGTACGCGTGATGCCGCAATGGATTTGCGGATTCTTGATTGTGTCGGTGAGCAGCGAGAACGGCACTGGATGTTCGTCGGCCGCCTGGCTTTCCAGCGACGCCCAGTCGATGGTGCGGCCATCGAGCCGCGGCGGCGTGCCGGTCTTCAGCCGTCCAAGCGCGAAACCGGCGCGGCTCATCGTCGCCGACAGGCCAAGGCTCGCCTGCTCGTTCATCCGCCCCGCGACAATCTTCCTGTCGCCAATGTGGATGAGGCCGCGAAGAAAAGTGCCGGTGGTCAGGACGACTGCACCGCACGCCAACCGGCGCCCGTCGGCCAGGAGCACAGCGGCGATCCGTCCTTCTTCGATCTCGAAATCCAAGACTTCGCCTTCGACGACGTCGAGACCGTTCTGCTGCCGAATCGCTTCCTGCATGGCCAGCCGGTAAAGCTTGCGGTCGGCCTGCGTGCGCGGCCCGCGCACGGCAGGGCCTTTGCGGCGATTGAGCAGGCGGAATTGGATGCCGGCAGCATCGGCGATGCGGCCCATCAGCCCGTCCATGGCGTCGATCTCACGCACCAGATGGCCCTTCCCGAGGCCGCCGATCGCCGGATTGCAGGACATGACACCGACCGTGTCGAAGCGCAGCGTGATCAGCGCGGTCCTGGCACCGGCGCGGGCGGCAGCGCTCGCAGCCTCGCACCCGGCATGGCCACCGCCCACCACAACCACATCATAGTGATCGATCATTGTCCCTTCCAGATTCAGAGATTTCCCGACACATGTCCCCACGAGAGGACGCTGTCAAGGATTGCAGGTTGATTCGTTTACGGGGAACGGAGTGCTGAAAGCCGCAGAGGTGTTTCACGTGAGTCATGGAAGCAGCGAAGCCTCGGTTCGCGCTGGCCCTTATCTACCTGCCGGCATCTTCTCCCCATGAACGGGGACAATGAGGGGCGGTGCAGGCTTTCGGCCAGTTGCCCTTTTGTTAAACGTCTCGTTTCACGTGAAACGCACTTGGGCGGCCCCTTATGTTTCACGTGAGTCACTCATACCAGCGCCCCGTCATGTTTCACGTGAGTCACTTCCCAATGCAAAACTGCGAAAAGATTACGTCCAGCAGGTCCTCGACATCCACCGCGCCGACAATCCGGCCAAGCCGGTCCGCCGCAAGACGCAGCTCCTCCGCCCGCAGCTCCTGGCCGCGCTCTTGCCCCGACAAAGCCGACATCAGAAAGCGCCTGGTCTCATTGAGCAGCTCCACATGCCGCAACCGAGACGGCAGGATGTCACCGGCATCGCCGATAGCAGCCGCGGCGCGCCTGCCGATCTCAGCCAGCAGTTCAGCCAAACCAGTGCCGTCCACCGTCGATATCGACGCATCATACGCCTCCAATCGCGGCGAACCTTTCAAGAGATCGACCTTGGTGCCGATTCTCAAAGCCGGGGCGTCGACAGGCATGTTGCCGATCGCAGTAGGGTCCGCCAGATCTTCCAGCAACAGCACCAGGTCAGCCGTGTGCGCCTTGGCCCGCGCCTTTTCGATACCGATCGCTTCGATCTTGCCGGGCGACTCGCGCAGGCCCGCGGTGTCGGTTACCCTGACCCGCACTCCGTGGAGATCCAGCACCACTTCGAGCAAATCCCGCGTCGTGCCGGGCTCGTCGGTAACAATCGCCGCCTCACGTCTGGCCAGCACATTGAAAAGGCTGGATTTTCCGGCATTCGGTGCACCGAGGATGACAACCTCAAACCCGTCACGGATGATCTCGGCGGCATGGAAGCCATCGACATGCCGGCCGATCTCGCCCACCATTGCGCGCACATCGGACCAAACCGTGTCCGAAACCGAACCGGGCACGTCGTCTTCGTCGGCGAAGTCGATTTCTGCCTCGATCATCGCCCGTGCATGGATCAGCCGACGGCGCCAGCCAAGATAGAGTTCACTTTGCACTCCTTCGGCATTCTGCACGGCAAAGCGCCGCTGCGCTTCGGTTTCGGCGTTGACCAGATCGGCCAACGCCTCCGTCTCGACCAGATCCAGCTTGCCGTTGAGAAGAGCCCGGCGCGTAAATTCCCCAGGCTCCGCATGACGCAGGCCGTCAAAGCCGGCGACGATCTCCAGCATCTTGCCGGCGACGGCGCGGCCGCCATGGACGTGGAACTCGGCGACATCCTCGCCGGTAAAACTGTTCGGCCCAGGAAAAAACAGCACCAGGCCGTTGTCGATAAGCGACCCGTCCACCGTTCGGAGCTTGCGCAGGGTCGCACACCGGTCCTTGACCGTGCCACCAGCCACCGTTTCGACAACGAATCGAGTCCTCGGTCCGGAAACGCGGATGACAGCGATGCCGGCGGGCAGGCGCCCGCTGGAAAGCGCAACGATCGAATCGCCCGAAATCATTTGCCCGTTCTAACCGGTCGCCTAGGTGTCAACAATCCCACAGTGTCGCGGCCGTCATGAACCGGCTGTCCGTCAATATCAAGGTCGATCGCGAGAGCGACCGGATTACCAAATCTGTATAGCCGCCTTGTCATCCATGTGCGAGCAGGCGGGTCCTAATCCCGACGCCAAGCAGTTCTGGGCGGGCCAGCAAGCCCTACGGCTGGCCGGCATCGTTAACGCCTGTTCCTGGCCCGGAACCGTGAAGCTGGAGCCCATCTCCCCATGGGGAAAGCCTCGTTCCGGTTGCGAATCGGAAATCCCGACCCGCGTCACGCCGATCGTCGCCCGATTGGAACGGATGCGAATCGACTTAACATTGGCCAGTGGCATCCGGCCGCCGACGGCAGACCGGGGCTATGCACCGCTATCATGCCGGTGGCGACGGATCCGTAGGAACCGAGCCGCTGCTGCGACGCCGGTAGCTCAACCCATGTTTCCGTCCAAGGCCGAAGGAAGCGGCGTCACATCAATGGATGGCGGCCGCGGCCCGAACAGCAAATCCTTGGCCGCGACCACCGCTCCGACCGTGATCAGGATGCAAGCAACAGCCACCGACCAGTGAAACACACCAAAGCCTGCCAGCAGAAGCACGATGACCGAGAAGAGGGGCGCCGCGTAGGAGAGGGCGCCGAGGATCATGATGTCCCCGTGCTTGCAGCCATAGTCCCAGGCGTAAAAGCCGGCGCCTAGCGGTATTACGCCCAAGATGACGATGGCGCTCCACTGCGTCGCCGTCTGTGGCCAGACGGTAGCCTCAAGCGTCAGGTGCAGCACCAAGGCGACCGCGGCCGTGATGAAGCAGTAACCGGCGACGACATCGGTCGGCACCTTGCCGAAGCGGCGCGACAAAACCGAATAGCCGGCCCAGATGAAAGCGCAGAACAGCGCGATGACATGCCCCTTCATCACACCATTGGCCAATCCGATCGTGCCGCCCTTGGTGATCACCACAATGGCGCCGGCAAGGCCGAGCAAGACGCCGGCGATGTGATGGGCCCTAAGCTTTTCTCCAGGCAGGAAGGTGGCAAAGACGACGATCAGCAACGGCCAGAGATAGGCGATCAGGCTGACCTCGACCGGCGGCGCCGACTGGATGGCGAAGAAATAGGCGCAGTGATAGATGCACAGCCCCGCTGTGCCGAGCGCCCAGACCTGCCACGGCTGGCGCAGCGATTTGGTCGCCGCCGGACGGACAAGCCAACTCGACGCGCCGACCAACCCGCCAAGCAGAAACGTCATCGCCGCCAGCTGAAAGGGCGGAATCGGTCCCGCCGCCGTCGAAAGCAGCGCCAAGAAGGACCATGTCAGGATGGCCGAGAAGCCGATCAGGGTCGGGATTGTTTTCTCCATGTGGCTTCCGATCTTCGAGACGCGATTACTCGCATGACGACAGCGATGGAAATTGCCGCCCAAGGCCACGCCCTGTCGGAAATGCGACCTGTTTGCCCCCGCAATGAAAAACCCCGTCCCATTTCCCGGAACGGGGCTTCAATGCGAAACGATGGCCGACGAGAAGCTTACGTGTTCATCGAATCGAAGAAATCGGCGTTGGTCTTGGTCTGCTTCAGCTTGTCGATCAGGAACTCGATCGCATCCGTGGTTCCCATCGGAGCCAGGATGCGGCGCAGGACGAAGATCTTCTGCAGATCCTGCTTGGAGACCAGCAGGTCTTCCTTGCGGGTGCCAGACTTCAAAATGTCCATGGCCGGGTAGATGCGCTTGTCGGCGACCTTGCGGTCGAGCTGGATTTCGCAGTTGCCGGTGCCCTTGAACTCTTCGAAGATGACTTCGTCCATGCGGCTGCCGGTGTCGATCAGCGCGGTGGCGATGATGGTCAGCGAGCCGCCTTCCTCGATGTTGCGGGCCGCGCCGAAGAAGCGCTTTGGCCGCTGCAGCGCGTTGGCGTCGACACCGCCGGTCAGCACCTTGCCGGAGGACGGCACGACGGTGTTGTAGGCACGGCCGAGGCGGGTGATCGAATCGAGCAGAATAACGACGTCGCGGCCATGCTCGACCAGGCGCTTGGCCTTTTCGATGACCATTTCGGCGACCTGGACGTGGCGCACCGCCGGTTCGTCAAAGGTCGAGGACACGACCTCGCCCTTCACCGAACGCTGCATGTCGGTCACTTCTTCTGGCCGTTCGTCGATCAGAAGTACGATCAGATAGCATTCCGGATGATTGGCCGTGATCGAGTGGGCAATATTCTGCATCAGCACCGTTTTGCCGGTACGCGGCTGCGCGTTGATGAGCGCGCGCTGTCCCTTGCCGATCGGCGCCACCAGGTCGATCACGCGCGACGAGATGTCCTTGCCGGTCGGATTGTCGATCTCCATCTTCAGCCGCTTGGTCGGATAGAGCGGCGTCAGATTGTCGAAATGGATCTTGTGACGGATCTTTTCGGGATCGTCGAAATTGATCGTGTTGACCTTGAGAAGGGCGAAATAGCGCTCGCCCTCTTTTGGGCTGCGGATCGGCCCTTCGACGGTATCGCCGGTCTTCAAGGAGAAGCGGCGGATCTGCGAGGGCGAGATGTAGATATCGTCGGGACCCGGCAGATAATTGGCGTTGGCTGAGCGCAGGAAGCCGAAACCGTCCTGCAGCAACTCGACCACACCATCGCCGATGATCTCGACGTCCTGGGCGGCCAATTTCTTCAGGATGGCAAACATCAGTTCCTGCTTGCGCATGACGCTGGCGTTTTCCACTTCGAGCGATTCGGCATAGGCGATCAGCTCTGGCGGCTTCTTGTTCTTGAACTCTGCGAGTTTCATTTCTTGCATAGACGGACTCTGAATCTGCTTTGGGGAAAATATATCGGCTGGATGCGATAAATGCCGGGCGCGGCCGAAAGCAATCAAGGGCGGCGCATGACGGGAAGGAAGACCCGTCTTTTATCGTCGGTCGGGGGAAAGAGCAAGCTGCGTTTTGTCGACCGAAATGGGCCTAGAACGGCTTGACGACAACCAGGATGACGATGGCGATCATCAGCAATGTGGGGATCTCGTTGACGATTCGCCAGTGCCGCGCCGGTTTTTCATTGCGGTCCTCGGCGAATTTCCTGACAGCACCGGCCAGATACCCATGCACGCCCGACAGCAACAGCACCAAGCCTATCTTGGCGTGCAGCCAGCCGCCGTGAAAGCCAAACACTTTCCAGGCAAGCCAAAGCCCGAACACCCAGGTGACGATCATCGCCGGATTGATGATGCCGCGCAGCAGACGCCGCTCCATCACCTTGAAGGTGTCCGATTGGACGGACCCCTTCTCTGTGTCGGCGTGGTAGACCAGCAATCGCGGCAGATAGAGCATGCCGGCCATCCAGGAGATGACGGCCAGGATATGGATTGCCTTCGCCCAGGGATAGAAACCCTCAGGCGCAAAGAAAAACAAAAGTGCGGTGAGAACAACCAGCACTCCGATGCCGATGGTGATCCGCATCATCGCCCCACGAGTGCTGTTGCCGCCCGTATTATCCGATTGAGCCATCAGCGTGTCGCGCTCCGCACCTGCTTCACCATCGCCTCGACATGTGCCACCGGCGTCTCCGGCGTGATGCCATGGCCGAGATTGAAGATCAGCGGTCCGTCGCCCAGCGCCTTGAGGATCGCATCGACGCCGTCCGACAGGGCTTTGCCGCCAGCCACGAGCCGCAAGGGATCGAGATTGCCCTGGACCGCACCCGAGCGCTGCAGTTCCTTCGCCGCCGCTAGGGGTACGGTCCAGTCGATCCCCAGCCCCGTGACACCGGTCTTCTCACGATAGGTCTCGTAGCGGGCGCCGGCGCCCTTGGGAAAGCCTATGATCGGAACATCGGGATGAACGGCGCGAACTTGCCTGACGATCTCCGCCACCGGCTGCACGCAGAACTGCTCGAAAGACGCGTCGTCGAGCACGCCGGACCAGGAATCAAAAATCTGCACCACGTCGGCACCGGCTTCGATCTGGCGGATCAAATAGGCCGCGGAGTGATCGGCGAGCACTTTCAGGAGCCGTTTAAAGGCTTGCGGCTCACGATAGGCAAACAGTCGCGCCGGCGCCTGGTCGGGCGTGCCGTGGCCAGCGATCATGTAGGTCGCCACCGTCCACGGCGCGCCGCAGAAGCCGATCAGCGTGGTCTCGTCAGGCAATCTTGCCCGCAGCCGGCGAACCGTTTCGTAGACCGGTTCGAGATTCACGTGAAACGTTTCACTGTTGAGAGCCGAAATCTCAGCTGCAGTGATTGGCGTCAGCAGCGGCCCGCGGCCCTCCTCGAAGCGGACATCGCGTCCCAGCGCATGCGGCACGACCAGAATGTCAGAGAACAGGATCGAGGCATCGAAGCCGAAGCGCTCGATCGGCTGCAGCGTCACTTCGACAGCCAGATCAGGATTGTAGCAAAGATCGAGAAAGGACCCGGCGCGCTTTCTGGTCTCGCGGTACTCCGGCAAATAGCGCCCGGCCTGGCGCATCATCCAGAGCGGCGGCGGAAACACTGCCTCGCCTCTCAGCACGTCCAGCACGATGCGGTTCTCGGGCATTGAGCGCTCTCTTCCCTGCCTTCTCTATAATTAATAGTCTATTTCTAGAATTTTCTGATTCTAAGAGTCTGTTGGTATCGGTGGTTGTCACCTGTCCCGCTTTGCCCTGGAAAAGGCCAGCCAGCATTTTGTCGCGTGCTTCTTCCGCGGGATTGGCAAAGAGTGTGGATGACCAGGATTCCATCACTGGAGTCAATGGTTTGACGTAGCCGCTGAAAAACCGCCTCTGTGGATGAAGCGCTGGCAAAAACGCCCGTCCCCAGATTTGTCCCCAACCGCACGGTGAAGCTGACAGCGCATCGAATTGTGGACAACTGGCCTTCTGATACAGTCGCCTCCAGCCGGTCGCCTTTGCGGTCCCTATTTATCCACACAAGCCCACAGCCTGAGGCGCCCCCTGTGAACAAACCCCAGAGCTTCTTTCACCTGCACCTGATCTCCGACGCCACCGGCGAGACGCTGCTGGCGGCCGGCCGCGCCGCCTCGGCGCAATATAAGGATGCGCGCGCCATCGAGCATATCTATCCGCTCATCCGCACCGAAAAGCAGGTGGCGAAAGTCTTCGAGGACATAGAGGAGGAACCGGGCATCATCCTCTACACCGTCGTCGACCAGAAGCTGGCGCGCGGCATTGACGAGCGCTGCGCCACCATGGGGCTGCCCTGTGTTTCGGTGCTGGAGCCGGTCCTCACCGTGTTCCAGTCCTATCTCGGCACGCCGGCCGGCCGCCGCGTCGGCGCCCAGCATGTGCTCGATGCCGATTATTTCCACCGTATCGACGCACTCAATTTCACCATGGAGCATGATGACGGCCAGCTGCCGCTCAACATGGACGACGCCGATGTCGTGCTGATCGGCATTTCCAGGACATCGAAGACGCCGACCAGCATCTATCTCGCCAACCGCGGCATCAAGACCGCCAACATCCCGATCGTGCTCGGCGTGCCGGTGCCCGAAAGCCTGGTCGCTGCCACCAAGCCGCTGATCGTCGGGCTGATCGCCACCGCCGAACGCATCTCGCATGTCCGGCAGAACCGCGTGCTCGGCAACAGCAGCACCTACGAAGCGACCGATTATGTCGACCGTGCCTCGATCGCCGCAGAGCTCGCCTATGCCCGCCAGATCTGCACCCGCCACAATTGGCCGATGATAGACGTCAG
Source organism: Mesorhizobium sp. M0029 (assembly GCF_040323735.1). Taxonomy (NCBI): domain Bacteria; kingdom Pseudomonadati; phylum Pseudomonadota; class Alphaproteobacteria; order Hyphomicrobiales; family Phyllobacteriaceae; genus Mesorhizobium; species Mesorhizobium sp. M0029. The sequence continues at coordinate 14,509 of NZ_JAMYVF010000033.1, read as the reverse complement.
CCGCCGCTCGATCGAAGAGACCGCGGCAGCCATTGTTGCCCTGCGGGGGAAGAATAGATGATGGATGGCAACGCGACCTCCTGCCACAATCAACCACTATCGACCAGGCCCAGAACCCATGACCGAAAAAATCATCCTCGCCTCCGGCAGCCCATTCCGCAAAGCCATGCTCATCAATGCCGGCCTCGGCATCGAAGCGGTGCCTGCCGATGTCGACGAGCGTGCGCTCGAGGCGCCGTTGCAGGACAGCGGTGTGTCGCCGGAAGATGTCGCCCTGATACTCGCCGAAGCCAAGGCCACCGAGGTCAGCGAACGCAGACCGGGCGCCCTGGTGCTCGGCTGCGACCAGACTTTGTCACTGGGAGATGAAGTGTTCCACAAGCCGGCCGACATGGAAGGCGCCCGCCGCCATCTGCTGGCGCTGTCGGGCAAGACGCATCAGCTGAACAGCGCCGCCGTGCTCTGCCGCAACGGCAAGGTGCTGTGGCGTCACGTCGGCATCGCCAGCCTTACCATGCGCAAGCTCGATCCGGCCTTCATCGGCCGGCATCTGGCCCGCGTCGGCGCCAAGGCGTTGTCGAGCGTCGGCGCCTATCAGATCGAAGGCGAAGGCATCCAGCTGTTCGAGACGATCGAAGGCGAGTATTTCACCATTGTCGGCCTGCCGCTGTTGCCGGTGCTGAAGGAACTGCGTGCGCTCGGAGCCATCGATGGTTGAGGAGAAAGCTTTCGTCACCGGCCATCCGATCGCGCATTCGCGCTCGCCGAAGATCCACGGCTATTGGCTGAATACATACGGCATCGACGGCAGCTACCGTGCGATCGATGTCGCGCCGGCCGATTTTCCCGAGTTCCTCTCTTCCCTCCAGGCCAATGGCTACCAAGGCGGCAACGTCACCATCCCGCACAAGGAAGTCGCCTTCGCCCAGGTCGAACGCCGCGACGAGGCGGCGGAGATGATCGGCGCGGTCAACATGCTGTGGCTGGACGACGGCGTGCTGTGGGGCGGCAATTCGGACTGGATCGGCTTTGCCGGCAACCTCGACGAGCATGCCCCGGGCTGGGACAGGAATAGTCCGGCCGTGGTGCTCGGCGCCGGCGGCGCGTCGCGCGCGGTCATCCACGCGCTTAAATCGCGCGGCATCAAAGATATCCGCATCGTCAACCGCACATTGGCGCGGGCGCAGGAACTCGCCGACCGCTTCGGCGCCGGCGTTTCGGCGCATGGCGCGGTCGGCGACTTGCTTGGGGATGCCGGCTTGCTGATCAACACCACGGCGCTCGGCATGCATGGCGATGAGACGCTGGCCGCCGATCCGGCCTGCCTGCCAGCTCACGCCATCGTCGCCGACATCGTCTATGTGCCGCTGGAAACACCGCTGCTTGCCGCTGCCCACGCGAGAAATTTGAAGACGGTCGACGGGCTCGGCATGCTGTTGCACCAGGCTGTGCCCGGATTCGAACGCTGGTTCGGCAAGAGGCCGGAGGTCACTGCCGAACTGCGGCAGATGATCGTCGCCGACATCCTCGCCAAATGATGGGTTGCAAATGATGGGCGCCAAATGATGATCGTGCTTGGCCTCACCGGATCGATCGGCATGGGCAAGTCGACCACGGCGAAGATGTTCGTCGACGCCGGCGTGCCGGTGCATGATTCCGACGAGACCGTGCATCGCCTTTATGCCGGCAAGGCAGCACCTCTCGTCGAAGCGGCCTTTCCCGGCACCGTGATTGCCGGTTCGGTCGACCGCACCGAGTTGGCGCGCCGCGTGCTCGGCAACGCTGCTGCGCTGAAGACATTGGAGGCGATCGTCCATCCGCTGGTGCGGGCCGATGCCGATGCCTTTCTGGCAAGGCACCGCGCCGCCGCCGCGCCGCTCGTCGTGCTCGACATTCCGCTGCTGTTCGAAACCGGCGGCCGCAACCGTGTCGACAAGGTCGTCGTCGTCACCGCGCCGGCCGATATCCAGCGCGCCCGCGTGCTGGCGCGTCCTGATATGAGCGAGGAAAAGCTGGCGGCCATCCTGGCCAAGCAGGTGCCCGATGCTGAAAAACGCCGGCAGGCCGATTTCGTCATCGACACCGGTGAAGGCATGGACGCCGCCCGCGCCGCGGTCGGCGCGATCATTGCCGAGCTCTCAGGACGCTGAGCTCGCCTGCTAACTCCTGGGGGATAAGTCGCGCCCATCAGGCTCCTGACGGCAGGCTGTCGGCATTACCCATTGCCATTTTGTTCCGCTCCATGATTCTACTCCTCCAGGAGTAGGTTGATTCTATGCGTGAGATCATTTTCGATACCGAAACCACCGGACTCGACATGCGCGACGACCGCATCATCGAGCTTGGCGGCGTCGAGCTGGTCAACCGCTTCCCGACCGGCCGCACCTTCCACAAATTCATCAATCCGCAGGGGCGCGCCGTCCATGTCGAGGCGCAAGCCGTGCACGGCATCAGCGCCGCCGACCTCGTCGGCAAGCCGACCTTTGCCGAAATCGCCGAGGAATGGCTCGCCTTCACCGACGGCGCCAAGCTCGTCGCCCACAACGCCAATTTCGACATCGGCTTCCTCAACACGGAATTCGGGCGGCTCGGCCAGCCGGCCATAGACACCGGGCGCGTCGTCGACACGCTGGCGCTGGCGCGGCGCAAGCATCCTATGGGACCCAATTCGCTCGACGCGCTCTGCCGCCGCTACGGCATCGACAACGGCCACCGCACCAAGCACGGCGCGCTGCTGGATTCCGAGCTCCTGGCCGAAGTCTACATCGAACTCATCGGCGGCAAGCAGGCCGCACTTGTCCTCGACGCCGTCGTGGTGCAGCTCAACAGCAATGGCGACGTTGCCGACATCGACATCTCGATCGCCGCCAGGCCAATCGCCCTGCCGCCGCGCCTGACCGAGGGCGAGCGAGCGGCGCATGCGGGGCTGGTGGCGACGCTGGGTGAAAAGGCGCTGTGGCTGAAGGTGGCGGCGGGGTGAACGGATCGCGGAGGTAGCGTTCCGTCACACCCCTCTCTGGCCTGCCGGCCATCTCCCCCTCAAGGGGGGAGATCAGCAGCTTCGCCGCTCCAGCCCATTCCTGCAACGTCTAAAGTTGGCGAAGGTCGCGATGACGGCCAATCTCCCCTTGAGGGGGAGATGCCTGGCAAGGCAGAGGGGGGTGCTGTCCCGCCAGCATCTCAGTATACAAAAAGCCCGGCACGAAGCCGGGCTTTGAACTCATGCGCGTGACGCTTGCCTTCAGCTCACCTTGACCTTCGATGCCGCCTGGTCCTCGGCCAGCTTCTGCTGGAACATCTGGGCAAAATCGATCGGGTCGAGCATCAACGGCGGGAAGCCGCCATTGCGGGTGGCTTCGGCGATGATCTGGCGGGCGAACGGGAACAAAAGCCGCGGGCATTCGATGAACAGGATCGGCAGCATGTGCTCCTGCGGGAAGCCGGCGATGGCGAAGACGCCGCCATAGACCAGTTCGACATTGAACAGCACTTCCTGGTCGAAAGAGGCCTTGGCGTTCAAGGTCAGATTGACGTCGAACTGCTTGTCGGAGAGCGGGTTGGCATTGACATTGACGTTGATCGCGATGCCGGGGGCCTTGTCGCGGCCGCGCAACGAGTTCGGCGCGCCGGGGCTTTCGAAGGACAGGTCCTTCACATACTGGGCAAGCACGTTGAGCGACGGCTGCGCCGTTTCGCCGTTGCCGTTGGCGGCGCCGACCGGCGCGTCATCTTTGCTGGCCATGAGCCTTGTTCCTTTTGCCTGGACAGCAGCGCTGACCGAATTGAAATCGGGCGTTGGCTAGCATGGTCGGCATGACAAGACAAGGTTTGCCGCCTTCAGGCCGAAGGGGTCGATGTAGCCTCAGTCGTCCTCAAGGCGACGGTCAGTCGTCCTCAAGGCGACGGTCAGTCGTCCTCAAGGCGACGGTCAGTCGTCCTCAAGGCGACGGTCAGTCGTCCTTCAGGCGGCGCCACGGCGAGTTATGGTCGGGACCGCGCTTGAAATCGTCCTCGCGCGAATAGTCGCCGTCGCCGAGGTCGATGACCTTGTCGCGCGACCTGCCGCGAAAACCGCCGGCGGTGAAATCGGTCGCGACGACGATGCGGCCCTTGAGCCTGCGCCAGGCAAGGTCGCGTACCGGCGGCAGGAACAGCAGCAGGCCGACAATATCGGTAATGAAGCCGGGGATGATCAACAGGATGGCGGCGACCACGATCATGGCGCCATGCGCGAGCTGGCGGCTGGGGTCGCCGCCGCCGGCCATCTCGGCACGGACCCGCGCCATGACGCCAAAACCCTGGTGCCGGAGCAGAAGCACGCCGGCAATGCTTGAAGCCAGCACCAGGCCGACCGTCGCCAGCGCCCCGACCTCGCGGCCGACAATGACGAAACCGGCGATTTCCAGCAGCGGCAGCGCAAGCAGGAACAGAGGAAGGAAGGAAATGGGCAAATCTTGACCGATCGTTTCCATGTTTGCCGGGCGGCGCATAATCGCCGCTGGCACTGAGGCCGTTAGATAGGTATGCGTGCCTTTGATTTGAATGATTGCGCCATGCGTTCTATATGCTTTGCATGTTTAACGCCATGCGACCGCCGCCCGGATTGGCTGGGGGTCCCGGCCAGGTCAGGGATTGATTGGCGAAAGATATGGGATTCTTCGACTTCGGCACCATTTTCTTTCTGATTGCGGCGGTGGTGATCTTTTTCCAGCTGCGCAACGTGCTTGGCCGCCGCACGGGCAGCGAGCGCCCGCCCTTCGATCCGTACACGGCCAGCCGCACCGAGAAGGACGCGACCCAGAAGCCCGAAAATGTGGTTTCGCTGCCGCGCAAGCGCATGCCGGGCGAGACGGCTGCCGAGACCTATGCGGCCATCGATGCCTTCGCCAAGCCCGACACCGACCTCAACAAGGGCCTGCGCGCGATCAAGGACAATGATCCCTCCTTCGACCCCAAAGTCTTCGTCGACGGCGCCAAGATGGCTTATGAGATGATCGTCATGGCCTATGCCGATGGCGACCGAAAAACGCTGAAAAACCTGTTGTCGCGCGAGGTTTTTGACGGCTTCGTTGCCGCGATTGGCGACCGCGAGGCGAAAGCCGAAAAGATCCAGTCCTCCTTCGTCGGCATCGACAAGGCCGACATCGTCTCGGCCGAGATGAAGGGCGGCGAGGCCCACATCACGCTGCGCATCGTGAGCGAACTGATTTCGGCGACCCGCGACAAGGCGGGTGCCGTCATCGATGGCGATCCCGAGACGGTGGCCGAGGTCAAGGATGTCTGGACCTTCGCCCGCGACACACGCTCGCGCGATCCGAACTGGAAGCTGGTCGCCACCGAGGAAGAAGACTGAGCCTATGCATGTCGCCCGGTGCGGGCAGCTTTTTTGGGATAGCGACATGCAGGCAAACATCGGCAGTGGCGAGGCTGAGGTGTCGCTCTCGCCGCTTTTCGTGGAAAAGTCCTTCGATGATCTTCCCGGTTGGAATTCCGATGACCATCTGCCCGCTTTCGAAGCCTTCCGCCGTTCGGCCTTTCATGTCCTGAACAAGCCCTACCGCACCGGTTCGTTGGGCGTCCGGTTCAACGCGTTTGCCGGCGCCTATGACGAGGCGCGCACCGTTTCGCCGGCGAATCGGTCGGCGGCCAAGGCTTTTTTCGAGCGCCATTTCGCCCCGGTCCAGATTCGATCCGAAAACCTCGGCCTGGTCACCGGCTTCTACGAGCCCGAGGCCGAGGCCTCACCAGTGCGCACGGATGAATTCACGGTGCCGCTGCTGGCGCGGCCTTCCGATCTCGTCGACATCGATGATGCCAACCGTCCTCGAGGGATGGACGACTATCTCGCCTTCGCCCGCGATACGCCGCAGGGCCTGGTGGAGTATTTCGACCGCAGTGAGATCGAGAGAGGCGCGCTGGCCGGCCAAGGCCTGGAAATCGCCTGGCTTGCCGACAAGGTCGACGTCTTCTTCATCCATGTGCAAGGTGCGGCCAGGCTGAAGATGACCGACGGCCGGCTTTGCCGCGTCACCTACGCCGCCAAATCCGGCCAACGTTTCAGCGGTCCGGGGAAGATTCTCGCCGAACTCGGCGAAATCCGACTGGAAAAAGTGACGATGCAGTCTATCCGCGCCTGGTTCAGGGCGCATCCGGATCGCGTCGACGAGATCCTCTGGCAGAACCGCTCCTACATCTTCTTTCGCGAAGCCGATGTCGACGATGCCGCACTCGGTCCTATCGCCGCCGCCAAGGTGCCGTTGACGCCCGGCCGCTCGCTCGCCGTCGACCGGCTGCTGCATACGTTCGGCACGCCCTTCTACATCGACGCTCCGTCGCTGACCGCCTTCGATGGAAAACCGTTCCGGCGGCTGATGATTGCGCAGGACACCGGTTCGGCCATCACCGGGCCGGCGCGGGGCGATCTGTTCGCCGGCTCCGGCGATGCGGCCGGCGAGATCGCCGGCGTCGTTCGCAATGCGGCCGATTTCTATGCCTTGGTTCCACGCGCTCTCGTTTCGGAATCGAATCGATGAACAAGCGCCCCGATAAACTCAATGAAGACGACCGGGTGCTGTGGAACCTGGTGGCGCGCACCGCCCGACCGCTGAAGGGCCGGACTGCGGTCGAGATTCCCGACATTGTCGTCGACCCCAAGCCGGCACAGACGCCGGTCGCTGTCGGTCCGGTCCTCGCCGCCAAGCCGAAGGCGCAGCATGTATCGCACGCGCTGGACGAGCCGACATTGGACAAGCTGAAGAAGGGCCGGCTGCCGATCGAAGGCCGCGTCGATCTGCATGGCATGACCCAGGACGAGGCCTATTCGCTGCTGTTTTCGTTCCTGCACCGGGCCCATGCCGGCGGGGTCCGCTATGTCCTAGTCATTACGGGAAAAGGGTCGTCGTCGGGCGGCGACGGCGTCTTGCGGCGCGCCGTGCCTGCCTGGTTGTCGACGCCTGCCTTCCGGCCGCTGGTCTCCAGCCACGATCACGCCGCCCGCAACCACGGCGGTTCGGGCGCGCTCTACGTTCGGCTCAGGCGAACCCGCTGATGACGCCGTTCGGCGAAAAACTGCGGGCGCTTCGAGCCGAGCGCGGCTTGCGCCAGAAGGACATGGCGCAGGCGATCGGAGTCAGCGCCGCCTATCTGTCGGCGCTGGAACATGGCCGCCGCGGCGCGCCGACCTGGACGCTGATCCAGAAGATCATCGGCTATTTCAACGTCATCTGGGACGATGCCGAAGAGCTGGCGCGTCTGGCCGAGGCCTCACATCCGCGGGTGAGACTCGATACGTCCGGCCTCAGTCCTGCTGCCACCGAGTTGGCCAATCTGTTGGCCGAAAACATCGAGAAGCTGGACGAAGCCGAGCTTGCCCGCATCACCGGCTCGATCCGGGCGGCACTGGAGCGGCGTAAGTAGGGCGGCGCCAAGGCCACGAATGCTCATCAATAGCGCCGGCATTTCATCCTGAAGGCGATGCCCGCCGGCCGTTAGCCAGCGGGCATATAGCGAGATTACTTCGCGCCGGCCTGGCCGCCACGGCCGCCAGTGCTGTCATGATCGCCGCCGCGACCGCCACCCAGGCAGTCCGAGGTGAGATCGCAACAGCGATTGCCCCACTGGTTGTTCTTGGCGCAACCGGTCTGATCGGCCATGGCGGATCCGGCCAAGGAAGACACCGCAACAACGGCGAGGAAGGCATTACGAAGGAAAGCAGTCATTTGAAGTCTCCATGTTTGGGTGGTTGGGTTCTGGTTACGGCTGTGTGTCGCCGCTGGAGACGGTTTGGTTCACGCAGGTAGCGAAATTTTTTGAGGAGGCGTTTCGAGAGATAAGATTTCGAGGGCAGCGCTGCCCCTCATCCGCCTGCCGGCACCTTCTCCCCGTGAACGGGGAGAAGGAGAATTGCCGCCGCGCCTATTTTGCAACGTGGACGATTGGCGAAATCACCGATGGCAGCATCTTTCTCCCCGTCACTATACGGGGAGAAATGCCCGGCAGGGCAATGAGGGGCAGCGCCGGCTTGCGGTTATCTCGTGAAAGTTATTAGCCGCGGGCTTCCGACGAAGCTGTTCGCAGCGACGCGCTCACATGCATCGTCCTTATTTACTGAACCGCGCCGACCAGCACCTGCTGGCCGCCGCGGATCGAGACCCAGCGGCCGGTGTTGTCGATGGCCTGCCGCTTGAGGAAGCGATAGCCGGTGGCGTCCCAGATCTTCACCTTGTCGGTCAGATTGTCGAGGACGTAGTCGCCCTTGTCGGTGCGCACCGTCAGCACGGCATGGCCTTCGCCGTCCGGCTTGCGCACGACGGTGATCAAGAGATCGGCCAGCGACACGCCAGAGCGCGAGAGCTGGCGGCGCTTTTCCAGCACATAGTCTTCGCAATCGCCGACGCCCTTGTCGGGATAGGCCCAGACCTCGTCCTTGCCATAGATGTCGTAGTCGCTCATCGGCTTGACGGCGGCGTTGACCCTTGACGTCACGTTGATCAGCTTGCGCATGAAGGCGTCGGTCATCGCGGCGGGGTTGAGGTTGCTCGGCCGGATCGAGCATTCGCCGGGCTGGGTTTTACAGAAATCATAGTGGCCGATCGGCTGCGAGGTCATGCCGCCCGTCGCCATGGCGCCGCCTGCAAGTGCCGGCACTGCCCAGCACGCAGAGATCGCCAGCCCTGCTGCCGCCCACAAGCGCAGCGTCCGTGCTATCGGTGAGGAAGTCATTGTCCCCGTTCGCCCTTGTTGTTAACGAAAGGTTAAAGGGGATTTACACTCCGTGTCAATTATCGGGGGAGCCAGATTCTTCGGCATGGTTACCCGCGCCCGCCCAACAGCGTCTATTGTGCAACAGAACGCCTGTGGCGCGCAAAATCGCCCCGCTTTTGCGGGCAATGCACGCTGCAGCCGGATCGAGCCTCAGCCTTTGGCGGAGCGGACCAGCTTGGGTTTCACCGCTACGCGTGTTTGGCGGCCGTAGCTTGTGATGAAATCGACGATGCGCGGCACGATTTCCGAGCGGAATCGCGACCCGTTGAAGACGCCGTAATGGCCGACGGCCGGCTGCATGTAATGCGCATGCCGGTCAGCCGGGATGTTGGGGCAGAGATCGTGGGCGGCCTGGGTCTGGCCGAGACCGGAAATGTCGTCGTTCTCGCCTTCGACCGTGAACAGCGCGACATTGCGGATCGCCTTGGTGTCGACCACCTCGCCGCGATGCGTCATCTCGCCCTTGGGCAGCGCATGGCGCACGAACACCGTGTCGACGGTCTGCAGATAGAATTCCGCCGTCAGGTCCATCACCGCCAGATATTCGTCGTAGAAATCGCGGTGCTTCTCGGCATTGTCGCCGTCATGCTTGACCAGATGCATGAAGAAGTCCTTGTGGGCGGTGATGTGGCGGTCGAGGTTCATGCTCATGAAGCCCGACAGCTGCAGGAAGCCCGGATAGACTTCGCGGCCGAAGCCCGGCACCGGCCAGGGCGCGTGCATGATGACGTTGTCGCGGAACCAGTCGATGCCCTTTTCCTTGGCCAGCAGATTGACCGCGGTCGGATTGCGGCGGGTGTCGATCGGCCCGCCCATCAAGGTCATGGTCGAGGGCACGAAGGGATCGCCGCGCTTTTCCATCAGCGCCACCGCCGCCAGCACCGGCACCGAAGGCTGGCACACCGCCATCACATGGGTGTCCGGCCCCAGCGCATGCAGCATGTCGATGATGTAGTCGATATAATCGTCGAGGTCGAAATGGCCGTCGGTCACCGGCACCATGCGGGCATCGACCCAGTCGGTGATGTGCACGTCGGCATAGGGAAGCATCGCCTCGACCGTGCCGCGCAGCAGCGTCGCATAATGGCCCGACATCGGCGCCACGATGAGAAGCTTGGGGTCGGCCTTTCGCCCGGCGGGCACCGACCGCTCGAAGCGGGTAAGATTGCAGAACGGCTTCGACCACACCGTCTTTTCGCTGACCTCGACGCTCTTCCAGTCGACCACGGTCTTGCTCAGGCCGAAATGCGGCTTGCTGTAGCGGCGCGTCGTGCGCTCGAACAGTTCGGCCGTGGCGGCGACCGAGCGGCCCCACGGCGTATGCGAAAACGGATTGAGCGGGTTGGTGTAGAACAGCCGCACTGCATCGGCATAAAGCCGCGCGGGCTGCAGGGCGGCATGGTTCATTTCGTAGAGCTGGTAGAACATCAGGTACTCCGCAGCTGCCGTGACCGAAGGGACGACGGACAGCGCCGAGCCTTGAATGTCTCGCGCGGAGGTTAACAAGATATTGCTGCGATGCAATACGTCACGTGGCGTGACATATGCCAATCTTTCGTCCAAGGCCTTGAGAAACCGCGTTGGGCGGCTGGAGCCGGCTGAATGTGCACTGCAAAATGCAAGGCTGTTGGACAACGGGGCAGGATGCGTCCGGCCCGATCGGGCCGGACTTGGACAGATCTAGACGCGCGCCATGCACACCGAGGTATGGCCCGAGCCGATGAAGCCGAGTTGGCCGGCGGCGCCCTTGGACAGATCGAGCACGCGCCCTTTGATGAACGGGCCGCGGTCGTTGATGCGCACGATGACGCTGCGGCCATTATTCTGGTTGGTCACTTTCAACTTGGTGCCGAAAGGCAGGCTGCGGTGCGCGGCGGTCAGCGCCGACGGGTTCATGCGTTCGCCATTGGCGGTCCTGGAATGCAGTGCGTACCAGGAGGCGCGGCCGCACTGGCCGGCGGCGGAGGAGGCGGATGCACCGACCATCAGGCCAGCCGCGATCGTTACCGCGACAAGCGCGGTCTGGTTTGTTTTCTTCATGTTGGGGGGATTGGCTCCGTTTTCGACAGACCCCAGCCGTTAAGTGTCGAATAAGGCAGGAAATGCGGCAAGCATCGGGCAGTTCCGTGGCACCGGCACACGTTTGGAGTCGCTGGGAAACAGTTTGTCAGGCATCTTTCGTGTGGCGCGGCCGTATCGCCGGCGATATTGCGAGCTGTTTCACAGATTCCGTGAGCAAGGCAGGACGTTATAGTACAAGTAGAAGAGAGCGCGATTGGGCGCCGTCCTTTCGCTCTGTCATCACGGTCATGGCGCAGTTGACGATCGACTTTGAAAAGGGATTCCAACGATGAGACTGTTCAAATATCTGCTGGCTCTGATCGTACTCGCCATCGGCGCGCTGTGGTCGCTGCAAGGCATTGGCGTGGTCGGCGGCAGCTTCATGACCGGCCAGTCGCAATGGCTCTATACCGGCATCGTGACCATGCTGGTCGGTTTCGCCGGGCTGGTATGGGCGAGCCGTTCGCCGGGGTGAGTTGCGACGAAAGTCGACCGCCACAGATCGACCCCCACTCCGTCGAGCTTCGCTCGACACCTCTCCCCCGATCGACGGGGGAGAGGAAAGGCGCGAGCCTTGCAGGGGCGCGAACTTATGCGGCCTGGCTCCCTTCCTCTCCCTCCGGAGGGGGGAGAGGTGGCGCCGCGAAGCGGTGACGGAGTGGGGGAAGGCGCTGGTCAAACCCGCAGTCGCAAACAGGGCCAACCCGGCGAGCAAGAAAACAGCCACCCCATATTGCCGGTCCATTCTGTTACCTATCTATCCGGTTCGGATAGAATGCCCTGCCCGCGACAGCACTACCCGAACAGCTGATCCAGAATCCTGCCCTCCAGCCTGGCAAGCTCGACCGAACCGCGCCGGCGCGGCCGCGCCACCGACACGTCGAGATCGAGCGCGATGCGGCCGTCCTCGATCACCGCCACCCGGTCGGCGAGCGCAACCGCCTCGGCGACGTCATGCGTGACCAGCACCGCGGTGAATTTTTGCTCCAGCCAGATGCGTTCCAGAAGCTGCTGCATTTCGATGCGGGTCAGCGCATCGAGCGCGCCGAGCGGCTCGTCGAGCGCCAGGATCCGAGGCTGGCCGATCAGGGCGCGCGCCAGCGCCACGCGCTGCTTCTGGCCGCCCGACAGCACCGAGGGCCATTCGTCGGCGCGGTCGGCGAGGCCGACTTCACCCAGGATGGCGAGCGCGCGCCGCCTGGCTTCCGCACCGGTGGCAAGCCCGGTCAGCCCGACCTCGACGTTTTTCACCACGCTGGCCCAGGGCAACAGCCGCGGCTCCTGGAACATGAAGCGGCTCTCTTCCCCGGCGCCGGCCTTCGCCTCCGGCCCGAATGTAAGGGATCCAGCGGTTGGCCGATCGAGCCCGGCCAGCAGCCGCAACAGCGTACTCTTGCCGCAGCCGCTCTTGCCGATGACGGCCACAAACTGTCCGACGGGCACATCGAGATCGATGCCGTCGAGCACGACCTTGTCGCCAAAGCGCTTTTCCACGCCCTTGAAGGCAAAGGCGCGCTGCCTTTCGACGGCCTCCTCCGGCCGTGACGGTTCCGGCGCGGCGACGAAGGAACGGATGGCGGTCAGGCTGGCGGTTGGCATCGAACCCTCAGGCGTTCTGGAAGGCGGGATGCCAGCCGAGCGACAGCCGCTCGAGCAGGCGGGCGAAGCTGTCGGCAAGCTTGCCGAGCAGCGCATAGATCAGGATCGACAGCACGACCACATCGATCAGCAGGAATTCGCGTGCCTGCATGGCCATGTAGCCGAGGCCGGAACTGGCCGAGATGGTTTCGGCAACGATCAGCGTCAGCCACATGATGCCCAGCGCATAGCGCAGGCCGACGAAGATCGCCGGCAGCGCGCCGGGCAGGATCACCTGAAAAAACAACGCGCGGCGGTCCATGCCGTAGACCCGGCCCATCTCGACCAGATGCGGGTCGACGCTCTGGATGCCGAGCAGCGTGTTGACGTAGATCGGGAAGAACACGCCGAGCGCCACCAGGAACAGTTTTGCTTCCTCGTCGATGCCGAACCACAGGATGACCAGCGGGATCAGCGCCAGATGCGGGATGTTGCGGATCATCTGTAGCGTCGTGTCGGTCAGGCCGCGGCTGAGCGCCGACAGCCCGTTGGCAAGGCCGAGTGCAAAGCCGATCGAGCCGCCGATGGCAAAGCCGGCCAGCGCGCGCAGCGTGCTGACGCCGATGTTCTGTATCAGCTCGCCCGACAGCGTCAGCCGCCAGAAGGCCTCGGCCACCGCGCTCGGCGCCGGCAGCACATTGGGCGGCATCACGCCGGCGCGGCTGGCGGCTTCCCAGCCAATTATGACCAACGCCGGCAGCAGCCAGCCGATGCCGTTCTGTTTGACCCGTTGAGCCAGGCTCATGACGACGCCTGAAGGCGGTTGGCGCCGTGGAACCCGACGGCGAATTCATTGGCGATGTGCTCATGCGCCCGTGCCCGCCTGGTGCCCAGGCCGAGACGCGGGAACAGAAGCTCGGCGACGCGGTAGGCTTCCTCGAGATGCGGGTAGCCGGAGCCGATGATGGTGTCGATGCCGATCGCCTGATACTCGCGGATGCGCTCGACGATCTGCTCGGGCGAGCCGACCAAAGCTGTGCCGGCGCCGCCGCGCACCAGGCCGACGCCGGCCCACAGATTGGGCGAAACCACCAGCCTGTCGCGGCGGCCGCCATGCAGTTCGGCCATGCGCCGCTGTCCCACAGAGTCCATCTCCCTGGTGAAGCGGGCCTGGGCATTTTCGATCTGGGCATCGGTGACGTGGCTGATCAGCCGGTCGGCGGCGCGCCAGGCCTCTTCCTCGGTCTCGCGCACGATGAAATGCAGCCTGATGCCGAAACGCAGTTTGCGGCCGCGCCGTTCGGCTTTCTTGCGCGCAGCACTGAGCTTCTCGGCCACCTGTGCCGGCGGTTCGCCCCAGGTCAGGTACATGTCTACCAGATCGGCGGCGAGCTCCTGGCCCGCATCCGACGAGCCGCCGAAATAGAGCGGCGGCCGCTCCTGGCTCGGCAACAGGTCGAGGCGGCCATTGTCGACGCGGTAATATTTGCCGTTGAAATTGACGCTTTGGCCCGACACCAGCGCGCGCCAGATGGTTAGGAACTCCTGCGCCTGGGCATAGCGCTCGTCATGCGGCAGGAAGACACCGTCGCCGGCAAGCTCGGTCGGGTTGCCGCCGACCACGACGTTGAGCAGCAGGCGGCCATTGCTCAGCCGGTCGAGCGCCGCGGTCTGGCGCGCCGCGAAGGTCGGCAGCGTCACGCCGGGCCGCAGCGCCACCAGGAATTTGAGCTTTTCGGTCAGCGCCGCTAGTCCGGAAGCGGTGATCCAGGAATCCTCGCAATTCTGCCCGGTCGGCAAAAGCACGCCGGGAAAGCCGAGCCGGTCGACGGCCTGTGCGATCTCCTTGAAGTAAGCGAACTCCGGCGGCCGCTGCAGCTGTTCGGAGCCGAGATAGGAGCCGTCGCCATGCGTCGGGATGAACCAGAAGAAATCGAGCGGGCCGGCTTGCGGGCTTGATGAAGCGGTCATGGCGAAATCCCTGAAGCTTGAAACGGCAAAGGCGCCCGGCGGTTTGCCCCCGGCGCCACACCACAAAGTTGAAATTGCCGGGGGGGTCCCCCCCGCGTCGGCGATGCGCACCCCGGTAGGGGTAAACTTGTGCTTT
>NZ_JAMYVF010000032.1:0-33065 GCF_040323735.1 Mesorhizobium sp. M0029 | reverse complement strand
CGCTGCTTCACGCTGAGCTTCCAGGCCCCAAAGCGAAATGAGCGCTGCTCTCTGGTTCGCGGACTAGAAATGCGCTGGCGTAGCGCTACTCGAATGCGGGCCAGGAATTCGCGCATCCCGAAAGGCTTGGGAATGAAATCGGTTGCGCCGAGCTCCAGTGCAACCACTTTTTCCGCCTCATCAAGCCGGTCGCCGCTGATCACTATGATAGGAACATCCGATTTTGTCGCCAGATTGCGGACGATCGCAAGTCCATCCTCCCGGCCTAGGTTAAGGTCAACAACCACGAGATCGACTGGCTCACGTGAAAGAACATAGTCAAACTGCTTGCTATCGTGGACTGCGGTTACCTTCAGGGCATGCATCGTGAGATACTCGGCGATGAGGCGCCGCATTGCGGCATCATCGTCAATGACAAGAACATGTTTCAACAGCACACCTTCAATCTTGAATCCCCTTGTCTAAACCTGTTGCCGAGCAACCCTGGGGCACCGACCCAGAACAGCTGCTCCTTGATACCACTCGCCGTTGCGTGCGGCCAATGTGAGGCCGTGCTCGTCCTGTTCTTTTCATCCCCAGCGAATTGACCGCACCAAGGCAGCCCGTGGCCACCAGACAGGTCCAAGCGCCGACATGACCCTGCCGTGTGGTCCTTCGCTTTTTCGCTTCGAGCTCCCCCGTTGGTGCAGGCCTGCCAATATCACTCAAGTTCGACCTCATGGATGCCAAGTTTCCTGCTATGCCCTTGCATCCTGGTCATCCTGGAGTTTGCGGACCTGGATCATCTCGATATCCTCCGGCTCGTGGATCCAGCTCGGACATGGTTGAGCAGCGCGGCGTTTGGCTTGATCGGAGAGGCGGTCGGCGGAAGAAGACCGTGATTCGCTGCAGCGGTCTTGTGCAAAATAGTGCGTCTCCTGCCAAGCCGGCTTCGTCCAAGGTGGCCGGCGGCCTCAAATGCTGTTCGGCGACCGGCAGGTAGCCGGTTGCGGTGAACGTCCGGGCTAACATTTCAGTTACTGCAACTCCTCCATCTTGAGCGTGTCACTATGCTTGTCCATTGCGCCGTCGGACTCCGTCAATGACGTGCGGTTATCTGCCGATTGAACTGTGCATGATCCACCCTTTGGCGGCGGCGGCCGAACAGCTGAACGAGGCTCGCACCAGGATGGGCTGCGCCGCCACGTCTTCCCAGTTGACCCTCGCCGCCGCGGATTTGCGCCTTCGAGCCAGCTTCGCGGACGAGCTCGCGTCTCAAGCAATGATCTGAGTGTGCAGGGCCGCGCATGGCTGCTCTTTAAGGACCGGCAGCATACCGGCAAAGTTGGGCCGCTTTATCGCCTTAGTCGATTCCCCACGGTGATCCCGAGCCTGAACAAGCCCGCCAAGCTCCCCATTTTGTCCTTGGCTTGGCGCTGACAGAAGTACCATCCATGACGCCAAAGTCGTGGCCCACACTCCAGGAGCAACGGACGGCCGGGACGAGCAAAATCCTGTACAGGAGTCATTGTACCAAGACGCTCCGGATGTCGCTGGCTGATCGGGCCCGCGCCACCCACGCATGCGCAAGATGCTTACCCACGCTGATACGAACACGGTCTTTGCTTCAATTGAAACCGAAAAGCTGAACTTGAACATCACACAGTAACAAACCTCCCCGATAAGCGCGTGCCGGACAGGGCCAGAACCCGTCCGGCGGCTTGGAAAGGTAGGTGATAGGGAATGTTTATTGCAGCTTGGCCGCTGGCCGTCGTCCTGTTGACATCCATGTCACTCCCAGCCGAGCCCGCGCCACTTTCCCCGCGTGAGTTCCGCAGCCTGTCGCGCAAATGCGCTCCCTGGGTTGCGCCGTCCACCCTCGCCGCGATTGCCAAGATTGAAAGTGGCTTTGACACGCTGGTGGCTCATGACAACACCACAGGTGAGCAGCTTCGCTGGATAGACCAGCTAGAAGCCACGCGGGGCATCAAGGAACGCCTCGAAGCACAACATTCTGTCGATGTTGGATTGATGCAGATAAACAGCAAGAACTTTGCCATGCTCAATCTTACGCCGGAAAGGGCTTTCGAGCCCTGCGCCTCGCTTTCGGCTGCCGCCCACTTGCTTGAAAGCCGGTATGCCGGCGGCACCACTGCTGTGGCACAGCAACTGGCGCTTCGCCGTGCCATCTCGGCCTATAACACGGGCGACGTCACGCGTGGCTTCGCCAACGGTTATGTACGCAAGGTCGAGTCGGCCGCAAAGGACATCTCAAGTCTCCTTGAGCGAACGCTGGAGCCGACTGCTCGAGATGTGCCGCACCTTGAGGCACCCGGTCGGAAAGCCGTGCCGCCTCTGCTCCAGCAGAGCCAACAGGCCAATAGAAAGAAGCAGCCCAACCAAGATTCTTGGGACATTTGGGGCTCGTATCAGCCAGACCGCTCCGGGGCCGATCCCTCCGGTCCGACAGGCAGCCAGGCTGCGAAAGCACGGGAACCCGCGAACCCGAACAAACTCGTATTCGATTGAAACATGGAGATGCAATGATGACGCCACTCAAGATACTTCGTGCGCTTAAAACGCGTGTTCCTTCGCCTTTTTCCATGCTGCGCATGGCGGCTGAATATGTACCGGCCGCTGCTGCAGGCGCGGCGTGGACGGTCTTCTACAGCGGGCCAGCCGCGGCTCAGGTGACCGGAGGGACGGATCCTGCCAAGATGGTCCAGAATATCTGCACGTTCATACTTGGCCCCTTTGGACAATCACTGGCCGTGCTCGGGCTCGTAGCCATCGGTATCTCTTGGATGTTCGGTCGTGCTTCACTTGGCCTGGTTGCGGGTGTCGTTGGAGGGATCGTCATCATGTTCGGGGCCAGCTTCCTGGGCAAGGCGCTCATAGGCGGCGGCTGATGAGCGACCGGTTGGAAGTGAGCACCCTCTATGTGGCGGCGACGCGCCCCGCACTGTTTCTGGGGGTGCCGCTGACGCTGGCCGGATTGCTCATGATGTTGGCTGGGCTTGTTATCATTATCCTTCAGAACCCGCTCTACGAAATCGTTCTCGTGCCACTCTGGTTCGGAGCACGGCTGGTTGTTGAGCGTGACTATAACGCGGCAAGCGTCGTGCTGCTCTATTTGCAGACGGCCGGCAGAAGCGTGGACGGGCCGGTCTGGGGAGGCGCAAGCGTCAGCGCCAATCCGATCAGAGTGCCGAAACGCGGAAGAGGAATGGTGTAATGTTCGGCGCCAGCGGCCGGACCGAGAGGTCTGGCGAGATCTACCTTCCGTATGTTGGTCACGTAAGCGATCAGGTTGTCCTTCTGGAAGACGGATCGATCATGGCCATGGCACATGTGAACGGTGTGCCCTTTGATTTGGAAGACGCTGAGATGCGCAACTCGCGCTGCCGCGCGTTCAACACTCTCTTGCGCAACATCGCCGATGACAATGTCTCGATATACGCTCATCTTGTGAGACACAACGATGTGCCGGCGCCGGCGCCGCGCCAGTTTCAAAGTGCATTCGCTGGCAGTCTGAGCGAGGCCTACGAGCGTCGTGTGCTGTCGGGAAAGCTCTTTCGCAACGATCACTTCCTCACTTTGATCGTGTCCCCCCGCACCGCAATCGGCAAGATCGGCTTGCGGATTGCCAAGTCCCGCAGACGGAATGAGCACGATCTAGCCACCCAAATGCGGAGCCTGGAAGACCTCTGGCACATCACTGCTGGCGCACTCGGCGGTTACGGTCTGCGCCGGTTGGGCATTCGTGAGAAAGGCAACGTGCTCTTCACAGAAATCGGCGAGGCGCTTCGGCTCATGATGACTTGCCGGTTTCTTCCGGTTCCGATGGTTACCGGCTCACTTGGCGCCTCCATCTACACTGACCAGGTCATCTGCGGGAAGCGGGCGCTTGAGATTCGAAGGCCCGGGGATAGCTCCGTCGGATCATTGTTTTCGTTCCGTGAATATCCGGCGACGACGCGGCCGGGCATGCTAAATTCCTTGCTGTCCGCCAACTTCCCGCTTGTCCTGAGCCAGAGCTTTTCCTTCCTCACTCGCCCACAAGCTCATGCCAAACTAAGCCTTAAGTCCAGCCAGATGACGAGTGCCGGCGACAAGGCTCTCACCCAGATCAATGAACTTGCCGAGGCAGAGGACGCACTGGCAAGCAACGAATTCGTGATGGGTTCGCATCATCTGAGCCTGTGCGTCTATGCCGACAGCCTCAATAGCCTTGCAGATCGCGCAGCAAGTGCCCGCGCACGGCTGGCCGACGCGGGCGCCGTTATCGTCCAAGAGGGCATCGGCATGGAGGCCGCATATTGGTCCCAACTTCCGGGGAACAACAGGTGGCGCACGCGCCCGGGGGCGATCACCTCACACAATTTTGCCGGGCTCGTCTCATTTGAGAACTTCCCAAGCGGTTCCAGTTCCGGCCACTGGGGCAATGCTGTTGCGCGCTTTCGCACAAACGGTGGAACTTCTTTCGACTACATCCCCCATGAGAATGACGTCGGCATGACGGCAATATTCGGGCCCGTTGGCAAAGGCAAGACGACGCTGATGACCTTTGTCCTCGCGATGCTTGAGCAAAGCTTGGTCGATCGCAATGGTGCGATCGTCTTCTTCGACAAGGATCGGGGTGGTGAACTGCTGGTGCGAGCCACGGGAGGGACATATCTTGCGTTGCGCAGAGGCGCTCCGAGCGGCTTGGCCCCTCTGCGTGGACTGGACAACACCTCCGCCTCCCGGGACTTTCTGCGCGAGTGGTTGATGGCCCTGATCGAGAGTGACGGCCGTGGTCCGATCTCGCCGGAGGAAAGCCGTCGGCTGGAACGCGGCATTGTTCGTCAGCTTTCGTTCGAACCCCCTATGCGCTCACTTGCGGGCCTGCGCGAGTTCCTATTGCACAGCCCCTCCGAGGGCGCAGGAGCACGGCTGCAGCGGTGGTGTAGAGGGGGGGCGCTTGGATGGGCCTTTGACGGCGACGTGGACGAAGTAAGGCTGGATGCCTCCATTACGGGCTTCGACATGACGCAGCTCCTGGAATATGAGGAGGTCTGTGCACCGGCCGCCGCATACCTTCTGCATCGAGTGGGCGCTATCGTCGATGGTCGTCGGTTCGTCATGAGCTGCGACGAATTTCGATTCTATCTACTCAACCCCCAATTCTCGGCCGTTATCGACAAGTTCTTGCTCACGGTCCGCAAAAACAACGGCATGTTGATACTCGCAACGCAGCAGCCTGAACACGTTCTGGAATCGCCTCTCGGAGCTAGTCTCGTTGCGCAATGTATGACGAAAATTTTCTACCCATCACCGACGGCGGACCGCTCTGCGTATGTCGATGGCTTGAAGTGCACTGCGCAGGAGTTCGAGGCAATCCGCCAGGGAATGGCAATCGGCAGCCGCAAGTTTTTGCTCAAGCGCGATAGCGGGAGTATTGTTTGCGAATTCGATCTTGGGCAGATGCGCGAGTACGTAGCCGTACTCTCGGGGCGGGCCAACACAGTGCGCTTTGCCGACCAGCTTCGTAACCAGCACGGAGACGCCCCAAGTGGGTGGCTCGACAAGTTCATGGCCCGGTACCACGAAGTTCAAGACTGACGGAGGAATATTCATGAAATTTGCCAAACTTGCAGTAACGACCCTTGCTGCTTCCCTTCTGCTTCACGGACAGGCCCGTTCGCAATTTATCGTCAGCGACCCTGTAACAGAAACACAAGCGACCTTAACAGCGCTTTCCAATGCGGCGATCCTTGAGAGGTCAATCGAGACGCTCGCTACCACGATTGAAATGGTGACAATTCTAACGTCGTCATTCGCTGTCACGGGACTGCTAAGCTCACTTAACCAAGGAAATCACTACCCGTCGAGCAATAAGCTGGAGGAGCAGATGTTTGATGCTCGGGCGCCAGCTTCGATTATGGCCCGTAACATTGCGAAGGACCCAAATCGGATAGTCAACGGCACCGATTCAGAAGCGAAACTGTTACAGGGACAAATCGCCGGGGCCGCCAATGCCGCAGCTATTGCAGCCGACACTTTGGGCATGATGGACAAGCGCCTTAAGGATAACGCCGGCACGCTTGGTCAGCTTTCCCGCTCGGGAAATATTATGCAGGCCACCGTGACCAACGGTCTGGTCCTCAAGCAGATTCACGATGCGATGATCCAAAATGTCCAGGCCACGAGTCTGCTGACAATGGCCACCGCACAAGGGAGCCTTCACGCCGTGGAGGAGGCCGCCACGCAGCGTCGCGAACATCAGGACACCGCTAATATGTTTAGCATCCTCCCGTAAACCACACAGAGTTCATCAGGCTCAGCTGCGCTGATCAGGGACACATCAGGCTCACGCCATGAATTTTAAAATTCCCGCGCCATTCACGACTATACACACGATCTTTCATGGGGCCTTCACGTCCGGGCTGCACAAAGTGCTTGAAAACGTCCAAGCGGCGGTCAGTGCGCCTCTGGTTGCGTGTGTCACGCTCTGGATAATAATCCAAGGCTGTCTGGTCATGCGTGGTCAAGTCGATGCGCGCGGGGGTATCTCGCGCGTAATCATGGTGTCGATTGTCGTCGCCCTTATCTTAGGGCAGGCCAACTATCAGCAGTACATTGAAGCGCTCTTCGACGACACGATTCCGAGGTTGGCTCACGACATCAGTGGCAGCGACTTGCCCTTCATCGGAATCCCCCAGAAGCTCGATCTTATGTTTGCTTCAAGCCAGTATGTCTTTCAGCTGATTGCTTCCGAAATTGGGCCTATGAACGGCCAGGACATACTTGCTTTCGAGGGAGCGCAATGGATTTTCTACGGCGCGCTGTGGACAGCGTTCGAGATCTACGATGCCGTTGGAATTCTGACGAAGGTGCTCTTGACGATCGGCCCCCTGGTCCTTGTAGGCTACCTTTTTGATCACACTCGAGACATAGCCACCAGATGGATCGGCCAACTGCTCTCGTACGGGCTGCTGCTTCTCCTCCTCAACATCGTTGCAACGATAGTAATCGCTGCCGAAGCAGTCTCGCTGGCAGCCATGCTTTTGATGATCAAATTCTCGGGCACGACAGCAGCCAAGATCATCGGGCTTTACGAGCTCGACATGCTTTTCCTAGCTGGTGACGCTCTGATCGTCGCGCTTCCGACGATCGCCAGCAGCATCGCCGGCGGCTCTTGGGGAGGTGCGAACCGACCTCTTAACAGCCTCAATCGCCACTTTGCCAAAACGGCGGGTGCTTAATCAATCGACAAGCTCGGTGCCAAAAACATGAAATATTGCCTACTTCTGTCAATCCTCG
Source organism: Mesorhizobium sp. M0029 (assembly GCF_040323735.1). Lineage (NCBI taxonomy): Bacteria > Pseudomonadati > Pseudomonadota > Alphaproteobacteria > Hyphomicrobiales > Phyllobacteriaceae > Mesorhizobium > Mesorhizobium sp. M0029. The sequence goes on along the minus strand of NZ_JAMYVF010000032.1, from coordinate 25,781 downwards.
CTTTGGCCGCCTGCAAGACGAGCCATGGGCTTGCGACATGCGCGGGTGCCCCATTCCAACTGAACGTGGGACAATGGGAAACCACCCCTGAGGATCTTCAGGTCGAATGCGCGGAAGAGCCAAAGTGAAAGTTCCTGAACATGCCCTTCTGGTGGAGAGAGAAACGCTAGCCGCCCACTATAAGAAGGTGGAAGCGTTTCAAACTTCACGAGCGAAGTCTGCGCGGCGCCTGTCAAAGGCCCTGATAGCCTTTGCCGCAGCGGCGGTCCTAGGAAATGTTGCCCAGGCATTTACCATTGCTGCCATGGTCCCGTTGGCCAAGCTCGTACCTGTGTTCCTCTGGGTCCGGCCGGATGGGACCGTCGACAGCGAAGTGTCAGTCTCTCGACTGCCGGCAACCCAAGACCGAGCCGTCATAAATGCTTCGCTGTGGGAATATGTACGCCTGCGCGAGGGGTACACAGCAGATACAGCCCAATACGCCTATGACCTCGTATCCAGTTTCAGCGCGCCGGCTGTGCGACAGCAATATCAAGATTTCTTCAACTATCCCAATCCCACCTCGCCGCAAGTCACGGTCGGCAAACGCGGCAAGCTCGAGGTCGGGCATATTTCTTCAAACGACATCAGTCCGGACGTTCAACAGATCCGTTACAAACGTTCGCTTGTTGTCGATGGGCAGATGCCGATAGTGACCACCTGGACAGCTACCATCCGCTACGAGCGCTTGACGGGTCTGCCTGGGCAATCGAGGCTCACCAATCCGGGAGGTCTACTCGTCACTTCCTATCAAAGCTCGGAAGATAGCGTATCGAACCTGGGCTATGTGCAGCCATGACAAAAAGAGCGTTTCTCGCGCTGGTCTGTTCACTCTTCTTAACGATGGAAGCGTCCGCGGAAGACACACCACTTGCCGGCAAGCACGATGCGCGCATGCGCTACCTGGCTTACCGTCCTGACGAAGTGGTGCGCCTGTCTACCGCAGTGGGGGCAACGCTGGTTGTCACATTCGCGGCCAACGAGACAGTCGCAGCCGTGGCCGTTTCCAATAGCAAAGACCTGGCTGCCCTCCCGCGCGCCAACTATCTCTTTTTTAAGGCTAGCCGGATGCTCCCGCCGCAGCCGGTCGTCGTGCTGGCCGAGAGTGAGTCCGGTACACGGAGATACGTCTTCAGTATTTCAACGAGAGCGATGCCAAAACTCGATGAGCAGCAACCTGACCTATACTACAGCGTGCAGTTCACCTATCCTGCTGATGAGGCTGCTGCTCAGAGAAAGGACGCAGAAAGGCGCTCGAGTCTTGGTCAGGCCCGGGCGAAAGTGCTGCGCGACGAGAGAGTTCAGGATTTGTTGAATCGGCCCGCCGCAACTACCAGTCCGGACGAAAGCAATTTTCACTACGTCGCAAAGGGCGATCGATCGCTGGCGCCGCTGGAAGTTTTCGATAATGGCTTTACCACCGTATTTGGCTTCGCAAGCAATTCCCGCATACCCTCCCTCTACATTATCAATCCCGACGGCAAGGAAGCCGCTGCCAATTACACGGTCAAAGGAGACTATGTTGAAGTATCCGCAGTCGCCCGGGAATGGCGTCTGAGAGATGGCAATACGGTCTTGTCCATTTTCAACAGGGCTTATGACCCTGTGGGACGAGCGCCAGGGACCGGTACAGTGACACCCGACGTGTGGCGCGTTTTGAAAGGCCCGGCCGATGAATGAAACCGGCCCACAGTCGGGACAAGATGTCCATGCCTCAGGATCGATGGTCTCGGAGCCGGCCCGCCGGCATGTTTCGGGATTGCAGAAGTTGGCCGTCGCTGCTCTCGTTCTCATCTCATCTCTATCGCTCATCTGGCTCGGCGGTCGTCCCAGCACACAAGACGAGCCAACTCAGCCAAAACCTCCAATTGTCGCCGACGCCGAGCCATTCCGCCCCGTGCCGATTGAGATTGCTCCCGAAGCTCCAGCACCCGTACAGGCGGCGCAGGCAGGAGATCCTGCGCCATCCACGCCGCCTCCGGCGCCAGCTGATCCGCCGCCGGAGGAAACACCAATTTTCGCCTACAGTGGCAGCGGTCAAATGCCCAACGACGGTCAGCGGAGCGAAGACAACCATAGGGATGCTCCCGCGACCTCGCATGAGATTTCAGACGCTGGCGATCTGACGGGCCGATTGAAGCCAGATATACAGGAGCCAAGCCGGGCCACACTTTTGCCGCACCCTGATCTCGTGATTACCCAAGGAACGATAATTCCCTGCATTTTGCAAACGGCAGTCGACACAAATTTACCGGGTTATGTGAAGTGCGTCTTACCTAAAGACGTCCGCGGCGCCACCAACAACGTGGTGCTTTTGGATCGCGGGACGACCGTGATTGGCGAGATCCAGCGTGGTCTCCAACAGGGGGATGCGCGTGTCTTCGTGCTGTGGACGCGCATCGAAACGCCTGACCATGCCCTCGTTTCGCTAGCGTCGCCGGGCGCTGACGAGCTCGGCCGCTCCGGAATGCCTGGCACGGTGGATAATCACTTCTGGCAGCGCTTTGGCGGAGCAATGCTCATGAGCGTCATTCAAGGCGCGTTTCAGGCCGCCGGTCAATACGCTGGCAGCTCAGGTGGAGGAAGCGGCATCAACAGCTTCCAGAGCAACGCCGGACAAGCCGTTGACACGACCCTTAGAGCAACGATCAACGTTCCGCCAACTCTGAAGAAAAACCAGGGAGATGCTGTATCCATCTTTGTGGCTCGGGACCTCGATTTCTCAGATGTATACGATCTTAGACCGATCGCCGTGGCGCCAGCCCCCCAACATCGCCAACGCCGGAGAGACAACAATGCGACCGGAGGCTGACCCTCAATTGCGTTTGCTTCTCAACCCTGTTTTGAAATGGCTTGAGGAGCCAAGGACCGAAGAGGTCGCTATCAACCGGCCTGGGGAAGCCTTTGTCCGACAGGCCGGCGTTTTCACGAAACATCCGCTACCGCTATCTTATGACGATCTGGAGGACATCGCGATCCTCGCTGGAGCGCTGCGCAAGCAAGATGTCGGACCGCAAAGCCCCCTCTGTGCGACTGAGCTGCCGAACGGAGAGCGGCTGCAGATCTGTTTGCCGCCCGCTGTTCCCTCAGGAACAATAAGCCTGACGATACGGCGTCCCTCAAGTCGTGTGACCGAACTCAAGGAAGTTTCTTCTCGCTACGAATACTCGCGTTGGAATCAATGGCGGTCACGAAAGGAGCGCCAAGAGCGGCAGGACGAAACGATTCTTCAGCACTACGACCATGGTGACTTGGAGCAATTTTTGCGAGCATGCGTTTGCGGGCGGCTCACGATGCTGCTTTGCGGACCTACTGGAAGCGGCAAAACGACAATGAGCAAGACTTTGATCAACGCTATACCCCCGCAAGAGAGGCTGATAAGTATCGAGGACACGCTCGAACTTGCAATCCCGCACGAGAACCATGTCCGATTACTCTATCCGAAGGACCGAGCAAGCGTAGGTGCGGTGACAGCCGAGCAACTGTTGCAAGCCAGCTTGCGCATGCGCCCTGATCGAATATTGCTTGGCGAGATGCGCGATGATGCTGCTTGGGCCTACCTTAGCGAAGTCGTCTCCGGCCATGCGGGATCAATATCAACGATTCATGGGGCGGATCCGGTCCAAGGCTTTAAAAAGCTCTTTTCACTCGTCAAGAGCAGCCCGCAAGGAGCTGCTGTGGAAGACCACACGCTTCTTGACCTGCTGTCGGCTGCCATTGACGTCATTGTGCCGTTCAGTACCCACGGCGACGTGTATGAGGTGGGGGAGGTGTGGCTCGCCGCCGATGCCCGGCGACGCGGAGAGACAGTAGCCGACCTTCTTAACAAGCACTAAGGCTAGAGCTAGAGCACGTCGGGGATCGGTAAGTCGTTTGTGATACGATGGCGTAATTTGTTCAGATTGAACGTCCACTTTGATTTGAAGGAGGTGGATAATGGGAGGAGGACTGGGCGTAGACCTTCGGTCACAAGTCTGAAGTCTTCGGGCGCCCTGTCGGCGCGGCAAGTCGCGGCACGATTCGACTGGGTGTATCGAGCGCGTCCGCTGAATTGCGCGGGCGACGCTCACCGATCTGGTGCCGATGCCTGCTTCAAAAGCGGCATCGACACCCGGCAGGTCGTACCCTTGATTTAGCTAGCCGCGCGCTCAATGAATGTCTTCAAAGCCGCCGAACGTGGTTCGGAATGACCGGTGGTAAATCGGGAAGTGCCATATAGGGAATCTCCTGGTATTGCCTCCAGGGGGTCCTCTCAATGAACAAAGCCGCAACCTGCCCTTGCGACCTCAGCTGGAGTTTGCGACGCAACCCATAGGAGGATCGATGCGCAGAGAAATCGCAGGCAGAGTCGGTGGCATTGTGGGCTGGCCGACCGACGGTTTCAGCCCGTCAACAGGTCTTCACGTGTTCCATCCCCGACTATTGCAGGCGTGCGGCTTGCATGCTCCCGCGATCACCCATCGGAAAGAGCGTTACGAACACTACGAAGAGTTGCGCGACTTCCGCTGTCGCCCCGGTCTTACAGCGGACGGTGACCTGTCCGACCTTGATAGGACGTGAAATGCGAACGCTGCTCATTGATCATCATGTGGATCTTACGCGCGCTGTGCGAGTTGCGCTCGGGGATAGCGGTTTTGCCGTTGATGTAGTTGGCAACCTGGAACAGGCGTCGAGGGCATTTTGTTGCGCAACCTATGAAATTCTCCTGCTGGAGTTGGCTCTGCCAGATGGCGATGGCTTGGGCTGGCTGAGACAGCTAAGGAGCAACGGGCATTCAGTTCCAACCCTCATTATGAGTAGCATCAACGATCTCGAGAAGCGGATTGCAATTTTCAACGGTGGCGCGGACGACTTTCTGCTCAAGCCCGTCTCTTTCGATGAGCTCATCGCCAGAATGAGAGCCATTCTGCGCCGGTCGACACAGGTGACCGACCCCATCGTTGTATTGGGCAATCTCAATTTCGATCCGATCGGCCGACAGGTCTCGGTCTCGGGTCATCCTCTGAAGATCGCACGCCGCGAACTATGTATTTTAGAGCATCTGCTTATCCGTGCAGGCCGCATCGTGCCTCGTGCGCAGTTGGAAGATCACCTCTATTCGTTCAACGACGAGGTATCTGCCAACGCGCTTGAAGTCGGAATCTATCGCTTACGTGGACACCTGAGTAGGTCAGGTGCAACGCCACGTATCACGACCATGCGCGGCATTGGTTACATTCTTGAGTTGACTGAGGCGGCATCCGCATAGTTGGTCTAAATTGAAAGAACAGACTGCCTGCCCGTCGTCAGGTTGAGCTTGTGGCCATAATGGACATCGCGGCCGCCCTTGACGATGGTGTCGGCATGCGGTTCGAACGGCTCTGTCGCAAACCTTTTTGTAAGCGAGCATGGCAAGAAAAACGCCTCAGCTGTGGAGGAGCACGTGATGTTCAAGGGCCGCCATTTCGACCAGTCGGTGATCCTGCTGTGCGTGCGCTGGTACCTGGCCTACACTCTGAGCCTGCGCGATCTGGAAGAGATGATGGCCGAACGCGTTGAAGGTCGACCACTCCACTGTGCATCGCTGGGTCGCCCACTTCTCGCCGCAGCTGCTGGAGCGCTTCAACCGGCGCAAGCGTGTGGTCGGCAGCAAGTGGCATTGGACGAGACGTACATCAAGGTCCGCGGCCATGTATCTCTACCGCGCTATCGACATCCTCGGCGATACGGTCGAGTTCTTCTTTAGCGAAAACCGTAACCTGGTGGCGGCCCAACGCTTCCTCCGCAAGGTGCTGACGCGCCATGGCCGGCCGGAGCGCATCGTCATCGACGGCAGCCAGACCAATTACGAAGCAATCCTTTCCTGCGACGCTGAAAGCCGGCTGCGGCAGCGATCGCGGCGACCGCTGAAGCCGATCCGCTCCGCAATCGCCGGCATCTCAACAATCGGATCGAACAGGATCACCGGCGTATCAAGCCGCATTCGATCCATGCTCGGCTTCAAGTCGCATGCGAACGACGTGGTCATCCTCTCCGGCATCGAGATGATCCACATGATGGGCCAGCGACAGGCGAGGTATGCCTACAAGTCTGTCGATCGCTGTTTCGATCTCCTCGCTGCCTGACGGACAGGCCGAAATGGCCGTTCACAACCCCATTTCCAGGTTTGCGACAGAGCCTTTTGTCGGCGTTGCCGGCTTCGAAGGGCCGGTGCGCGCCCAGCGGATCAAGATCACCCACGGCCACCTTGCTGCGGCCACTCGCCGAGTACGAAGCGGTGGCCGGAGGAAGCTGGTGATGACGACCCTAGATCATGACCTGCTGATCGCAATCCTGGATCGGCTGAAGTTGACGGCGATCCGCGACCAGCTCGACACGCTCATGTCGAGCAAGATCGCGCAGTTCCCGTTTGTCCGCGAACTCGACGGCTTCGGCTTCGACGCGCAGCCATCGGTCTGCTTCAGCCAAACGTATTCATAGTATGGGACAGGCTGCTATGTCCGCCACCCACGCCTGCTCCGAGGCCCTCCAGGGCAATGGTCTGAGACCTGGGCTCAAGCCCTTCGGCGAGGAGGATGAGACGCCGCTGGAGCTCGGGTGCAAGCGCTGCCACGCCTCGCTCCGAGGCCCCACAAGGCCGAAGCGCAGTCGCCGGGGTCACGAGGTCTCACGACGACGAGACGCTGCTGGAGCCCGGTTGCAAGGGCTGCCACAGTTGGCGTGAACCTGAATCCGCCTTTCTTGAGGCGTTGCGACTATCATCGCGGCGACACGCAGCTCTTGATTTGTGTGCGAAATCCTCAGCAGATCTATCGGGCTGAGCCGCTCAGCAATATCAACGAGAATGTCCAGCGGCAGATCAAGGATACTCAGAGGAGGAAACGCTCTTGAGGCTCAGAGCGCGTCTGCTCCACTATAGATCAGGATGATTCACCGGGTCCTTCAACGCCAGCCGCCGGTTCCGATGAGAGAATTGTCCCTGATATCACGCTCAATGGAGTTAAATGGCGAGATGGGCGCCTTCCCACGCTCCTCAATGCCCCTCATGATTCACCGCCTATAGCTACCAACTGAATGAATCATCGTGATTGTCGCGCAGCGGAATCCTCAAGGATCGGGCAGTTCGTAGGGGGCGCCGGTTTGACCAGGTTGAGCCCGCGAATTGCTCGATCGGACAAGATCCTAATTCTCGACCATGCGGTGAGGCTCGAACGAGATCCTCGGGACGCACTCCAAGGTTTCGATCATGTTCGGCACACAAGGAAAGGGCGGCATTGCTGCCGCCCTGTCCGCTGTAAGTTGATAGGGGCTGGATTAAAAATCCATACCGCCCATGCCGCCCATGCCGCCGCCGCCCATGCCGCCAGGCATGCCGCCGCCAGCAGACTCCTTCTTGGGAGCCTCCGCGATCATGGCTTCGGTGGTGACGAGCAGGCCGGCGACCGAGGCCGCGTCCTGGAGAGCGGTACGAACGACCTTGACCGGGTCGACGATGCCCATGGCGATCATGTCGCCATATTCGCCGGTCTGGGCGTTGTAGCCGTAGGTCGCGCCCTTGTTGTCGAGGATCTTGCCGGCAACGATCGAAGCTTCAGCACCTGCGTTCGAAGCGATCTGACGGGCCGGAGCCTGCAGTGCACGACGAACGATGTTGATGCCGGCAGCCTGGTCGGCATTGACGCCGGTGACCTTGATGTTGGCCGAAGCGCGCAGCAGTGCGACGCCGCCGCCTGCAACGATGCCTTCTTCCACGGCCGCGCGGGTCGCGTTGAGGGCGTCGTCGACGCGGTCCTTCTTTTCCTTGACTTCGACTTCCGTCGCGCCGCCGACGCGGATCACCGCGACGCCGCCCGCGAGCTTCGCCAGACGTTCCTGCAGCTTCTCCTTGTCGTAGTCCGACGTGGTCTCTTCGATCTGCTGCTTGATCTGGGCAACGCGGCCCTGGATCTCGTCCTTCTTGCCGGCGCCGTCGACAATGGTGGTGTTCTCCTTGGAGATCGACACCTTCTTGGCGCGGCCGAGCATGTTGAGGCCGACATTCTCGAGCTTGATGCCGAGGTCTTCCGAAATGACCTGGCCACCGGTGAGGATGGCGATGTCTTCCAGCATGGCCTTGCGGCGATCACCGAAGCCCGGCGCCTTGACGGCGGCGATCTTCAGGCCACCGCGCAGCTTGTTGACGACCAGCGTGGCCAGAGCCTCGCCTTCGACGTCTTCCGAGATGATGAGCAGCGGCTTGGAGGTCTGCACGACGGCTTCGAGAACCGGCAGCATGGCCTGGAGGTTGGACAGCTTCTTCTCGTGCAGGAGGATGTAGACGTCCTCGAGCTCGGCAACCATCTTGTCGGCGTTGGTGACGAAGTAGGGCGAGAGATAGCCGCGGTCGAACTGCATGCCTTCGACGACTTCCAGCTCGGTCTCGGCGGTCTTGGCTTCTTCAACCGTGATGACGCCTTCATTGCCGACCTTCTGCATCGCTTCGGCGATCATCTTGCCGACCGACTCGTCGCCATTGCCGGCGATCGTGCCGACCTGGGCAACTTCCTCGGAGGTCTTGATCTTCTTGGCAGCGTTGCCGAGAGCCGCGACCACTTCGGTCACGGCCAGGTCGATGCCGCGCTTCAGGTCCATCGGGTTCATGCCGGCGGCAACGGCCTTGTTACCTTCCTGGACGATCGACTGCGCCAGGACGGTCGCGGTCGTGGTGCCATCACCGGCGATGTCGTTGGTCTTCGAAGCAACTTCGCGGATCATCTGCGCGCCCATGTTTTCGAACTTGTCGGAAAGTTCGATTTCCTTGGCGACGGTGACGCCGTCCTTGGTGATGCGCGGTGCGCCGAACGACTTGTCGATGACGACGTTGCGGCCCTTGGGACCGAGGGTCACCTTCACCGCGTCGGCGAGGATGTTGATGCCGTGAAGCATGCGTTCGCGGGCGTCGCGGGAGAATTTTACGTCTTTGGCAGCCATTTTTTAGCTCCTGGCAGGGGCTTGCGATCAAGCCCGAAATTCAGTTGACGGTGAGGCCGATAATCAGCCGATGATGCCCATAATGTCGGATTCCTTCATGATCAGAAGGTCTTCGCCATTGAGCTTGACTTCGGTGCCCGACCACTTGCCGAACAGGATGCGGTCGCCGGCCTTGACGTCCAGCGGGACCAGCTTGCCGGCTTCGTCGCGAGCGCCGGAGCCGACGGCGATGATCTCGCCTTCCTGCGGCTTTTCCTTCGCCGTATCCGGGATGATGATCCCGCCGGCGGTCTTGGATTCGGATTCGACCCGGCGTACGACCACGCGGTCATGCAGCGGCCGGAAATTCGACTTTGCCATTTTTGGATTTCCTTGGTGCGGATGTTGAACGGTGCTCCGTTGCCGGAGCATGCCTAGCACTCAGCCGAAGCGAGTGCTAACGCGGCAATGAGATAAGCCGCAGGCTCCTGCTAGTCAAGACGGAAGAGCAAAGAGCAAAGAGAAAAGAGAAGACAACAAAGAGCAGGCAGCAAAGAGCGTGTAAGCATCGAGCATTTTATGTGAACAATGTCGGGTATCCGACATATATGGGGCGGCTCACCCTTTGTAATTGAGCTTTATTCAGATGGTACGATTGGTGCAACGGGTGTTGCATTTGAATCCAGAGGCTCGCACGGGTCGTGCTGCGTCAGCTTGGTTATGTCGAGCTTCAGAAGGCCATTTTTTGGCATTGGTTCTGTTGCTCCTATTGCCGTTCATGACCAATCCTGCGCGCGTGAGCCGGCCGGCTAGATTCCAACCACGAGAGCGCCGCCGCTGAGACCCGCACCCGCCGCCGCCAGAAGGATTTTCTCTCCTGGCTGGAATGGCTTCATCTGGTTGGCGAGCGAGAGCGACAGCGGGACCGTCGCGGCCGAAGAGTTGCCGTATTCGGCAATCGTCTTGACAATTGCTTGGTCCGCAATGCCGAGGTTTCTTCCGACCGCGCCGAAAATCCGAGTATTGGCCTGATGCGGCACAAACCGGCCGACATTGTGTGGCCGCACTCCCGCAGTGGCTAGCGCGGCTGTCGAGCAATCGGTCATCATCTCGACGGCTTTTGCGAACACTTCGGGCCCGTCGGTCATCGTCATCCGGGTCTGCCCGAGGTCGAGGTCGCCATGGAACGGCGTGTTGCTTCCTCCTGCGGGAATCTGGATCAGCCCGTAGCGCGAGCCGTCCGAAGCCACCGAGGCACCGAGAATGCCCCGATCAGCATCATCGCACTGACCGATCACCAGGGCGCCGGCGGCATCGGCGAACAAGACTGAGCTCGCGCGCTCGGCTGGATTGATGCGGCGGCTGAGGATGTTGGCGGCGATGACCAGCGCTGGTTTGCCATGCAGGCGGGTGAACCCGTCCGCAAACATGAGCGCATAGATGAAGCCGGCGCCGGCGCCGGGGAGATCGACCGCGCCTGCGCGGCCAAGGCCAAGCTTGTGTGCGACCAGCGGCGCGCTTGGCGGCAGAAGATGGTCGGGCGTCGAGGTGGCAAGCAACAGCAGACCGATGTCGTGGCGCGCAATACCGGCGTTCACCAGCGCCATGTCGCCAGCCCGGGTGGCAAGACCCGACAGCGTGTCTTCGTCCGTTGCCCAGAAGCGCGAACGGATTCCGGTACGCCTTTCGATCCAGCCCGGCTCGAGGCCGAGATTGCTCTCGATCTCGGCATTGGCCACCTTGCGCCCAGGCACGTGATGGCCAAGTCCGAGAATGCGCGACGACTTGCTCATGGCCTTGACCCGAAGCGTTCCCCGGCCTCCTCGATGGCGTCATAGAGTCGTTCGAGCTCGTCGCCTGCGATGCAATAGGGTGGCAGAAGGTAGAGGACATTGCCGAGCGGGCGCACAAGTAGGCCGCGCTCGAGGAAGAAAGCGCGCAGCTTCGGACCAATCTCGGCGAGATAACCTGCTGAACCGGTTCGCAGGTCGAGCGCCGCGATCGTTCCCGTGGCTCGACAGTCGGCAAAATATGGATTGTCCCGAAAGCGTTGCAGCCCGACGGCCTGCATCACGCTCAAGGCCGTGATCCGCCCGGCCACCGGCTCGTCGCGCCAGATCTCGACATTGGCGAGTGCTGCCGCACAGGCAATCGGATTGGCGGTGTAGGAGCTCGAATGGAAAAACGTCTTCTTCCGGTCCTCGGAATAGTGCGCCCGGAAGATGGCATCGGTGACAAGCGTTACGGCCAGCGGGATGGTGCCGCCGGTCAAGCCTTTGGAGGTGCACAGGATATCTGGAGAAATCGATGCCTGCTCGCAGGCGAACATGGTTCCGGTGCGTCCCCAGCCGGTCATCACCTCGTCGGCGATCAGCAGCGAGCCGGAGGCCTCAGTGATCTTCTTCAATTCGGCCAGAACCGATGCTGGATACATCAGCATGCCGCCGGCGCCCAGCACCAGCGGCTCGACGATCAAGGCTGCGGCTCGTCGATCGCGGGTCACAGCCTCGAAACGATCCAGCGTCTCCTGCTCGTGCCCCGCGGCCGGAAAGGGGATGATGTCGACCTCGAACAGCAAGGGTTCATAGGCGGCGTTGAACACGCCACGCGCACCGACGCTCATCGTTCCAATCGTGTCACCATGATAGCTGTGCTCCATGACGACGATGCGCGAGCGCGGCGCGCCGATGTTGCGGAAATAACCGAGCGCCATCTTCAGCGCGACTTCGACTGAGGTCGAGCCACTGTCGGAATAGAACACCCAGTCGAGTCCAGCGGGAGCTAGGCCGACAAGCGCCTTGGCCAAGCGCTCTGCCGGCTCGTGCGTGAAGCCCGCAAAGATAATCTGGTCGAGGCTCGACGCGGTTGTCTCGATTGCCTTCATGATGCGGGGATGGCGGTGGCCATGTGTGACGACCCACCAGGAGGAGATGGCGTCCAGGATGCGGGCGCCGTCGGCCCTGTGGAGATAGGCGCCCTCAGTCAGGACGATTTCTGGGATCGCAGGCTCGAGTGCGTGCTGGGTGAAGGGATGCCACACATGAGACTGCGACATCAGTCACCTCCAGTAATCGAGGCGAAGGCGAAGCCGGCAACCATTGCGTCCCTCAGTGTTTTGCCCGTCAGCACATCGAGGTGCGGCAGCCTGCCGAGCTGCGGGGCACCGCTGAATTCCACGATGGTCCGTTGCGTATCGGCCATCTCATCGCCGATGAAAGCGATGCCCGCCAACGGGATGGAGCGGGCGCGGAGCGCCTCGACCGATAGCAAGGTGTGGTTGATGGTGCCGAGTGTGGTGCGGGCGCACAGAATAACGGGCAGCCGCCATTCAGCGAAGATGTCGATTAACCTTGTGCGCCGGTTGAGCGGCACCATTAGGCCGCCGGAGCCTTCGATGACGAGCGGCGTCGGTAGGACGGGAAAAGCAAGATCGGCAGCCTTGATCGCCACGCCGTCGATCTCGGCCGAACGATGCGGCGACAGCGGGCTCCGCAAGCGGTAGGCTTCCGGCAGCACGCGCTCTGAGGGCAAGCCGGCAAGCCGCGCGACAACCTCGCTGTCGGTCTCGCCGTCGAGGCCCGATTGCACCGGTTTCCAGTAAAAGCCGTCCAGCAAACCGGCGAGCCCAGCCGCAAACACGGTCTTGCCAACTCCGGTATCCGTTCCGGTGATGACGATGCGTTGGGTCATATCGCCTCCGGTGATGTTTCGGCGAACACCTCGACCAGCGCCTCGACCATGGCGGAAATGTCGGCTTCGCCAATATTGAGCGTCAGTGAGATGCGCAGCCGCGACGTGCCCTCGGGCACGGTCGGAGGACGAACGCCGCGTATGTCGAAGCCGCGGGCCTGCAGGCGCGCCGCCACTGCCATGGTGCGCCTTACATCGCCGATTACTAAGGGCTGGATCTGAGAGCCACTTGGTGTCACACCCCAGCGATTGACCAACCGGCCGGCGCTGGCGACGCGTTCATGCAGCTGAACACGCCGCATAGGCTCGTCGGCGAGCATTGCGAGTGCCTCGCGCGCCACGACCGCCATCAGTGGCGATGGCGCGGTTGCGTAGATGAATGGACGGCAACGGTTGATCAGATATTCGCACAGTGCCCTCGGCCCGGTGACGAGCCCACCAGATGCGCCGAGCGCCTTGCCGCAGGTGTGGAGCGCTATGATGTTGTCGCGGCCCTCGAAAGCGGCGGCAAGCCCCCGGCCATCCGGTCCCCAGACGCCGGTGGCATGCGCCTCATCAATGACGATGAATGCGCCGTGCCGATCGGCAAGTGCGACCAGGCTCTCCAAAGGCGCGCAGTCGCCATCCATGCTGTAAAGGCTTTCCACCGCGATCCAGACGCATCCCATGCCGCCTGCGACGCGCCAACGTGTAATCGCATCCTCGACAGCGGTGGCGTCGTTGTGCGCGGCCAGCACGAACTGTGCGCGCCCGGCCTGCGCACCCTCATGCATGCTGGCATGGGCGAGCTCATCGACAACCAAAAGATCGCCCTTCTGCGGCAGGGCGCTCAGCAGAGCGAAGTTGGCGATGTAGCCGCTGCCGAAGAACAGCGCGCGGTCGGCTCCAAAGAATGCCGCCGCGTCTGCCTCGAGCTGCTCGTGTTCCGGTGCATTGCCGCGCAACAGCCGCGACCCGGTGGCGCCAACCGGCGTGCCCCGCGCAATCGCCGCCACAACCGCATCGCCAAGTCTTCTGGACGCGGCCAGCCCGAGATAGTCGTTCGACGAGAAGTCCAGCCCGGCGCGGGGCGAAAGCGTCCGCAGCCGGTCCTTGCGCGCTAGCCCCTGCAAGGTCGCATCATAACGGGCAAGCGGCGCCCCGTTCATTGCGCCTCGAGTTCCATCGGATCGATGCCAAGGCGCCGGAACAGCAGGGTATCCTTGTCCTCACCGGGATTGTCCGCCGTCAGCAGCGTGTCGCCGAAGAAGATCGAGTTGGCGCCGGCAAAAAAGCACAGCGCCTGCATCTCGTCAGTCATCGCGGTGCGGCCGGCGGACAGACGGACATGCGATTTCGGCATCATGATGCGCGCCAGCGCGATCACGCGCACGAATTCGATCGGCTCAATGGGCTTGGCGTCTGCAAGCGGCGTACCGGCGATCGGGATCAGCATGTTGATCGGAACGCTTTGCGGATGTTCCGGCAGATTGGCCAGCGTCACCAGCATGTCGATCCGGTCCACCGGCTCCTCGCCCATGCCGACAATGCCTCCACAGCAGACCTTGATGCCGGATTTGCGAACGTGGTCAAGCGTCTCGAGCCGCTCGGCAAAGCTCCGCGTACCGATGATCTCGCTATAGTAGCGTTCTGACGTATCGATGTTGTGGTTGTAGTAGTCGAGGCCCGCCTGCTTCAGTCGAGCGGCTTGCTCAAGATCGAGCATGCCGAGTGTCATGCAGGTCTCCAGGCCCAGCGCCTTGACGCCTTCGACCATCGCCACCACCGCATCCATGTCGCGCGCCTTGGGGTTTCGCCAGGCCGCGCCCATGCAATAACGGGTGGCGCCGGCATGACGCGCCTTGGTCGCTTCGGCGATGACGCGCCTGACATCCATCAGCTTGGACGCCTCCAACCCGGTTTCGTGACGCGCCGACTGGCTGCAATAGCCACAATCCTCCGGGCATCCTCCGGTCTTGATGCTGAGCAGCCGGCTGAGCTGGACCTTGTTTGGATCGAAATTCTGGCGGTGCACCGTTTGCGCCAGGAAGAGGAGATTGTTGAAGGGGGCATGGTAAAGCGCCTGAGCCTTCTCCAAGGTCCACGCCCCAAGGTCAGGGGGGTCAGGGGATTGAGCCTGTGGCGATGTCTGCGTTGAACTTGCCGTTTGCATCTCCATGCTGTTCCTCCGGTATGACTTGCGGGTCTTTGCTATCTGACTAGTGATCGGAAAGGACAGTTGACCCAATCCTGTTCGTTACTCAGACAATCATGAGCCCCGATGGTCGAGGCCGATATCCAGGATCGGCGCGCTGTGGATGAGTCGGCCGACCGAAATCAGATCAACGCCGGTCGCGGCAAACGCTCGCGCTGTATGCGACGTGATCCCGCCAGAAGCCTCGGTGATAGCGCGGCCACCGACCATTGCGACGGCGCGGCGAAGATCGGGGAGGGACATGTTGTCGAGCAGAACCGCATCGGGAGCGAAGCCAAGTACCTCCTCCAACTGGGCCAGAGTATCGACCTCGACTTCGATCTTGACGAGATGACCGGCCGCTCTTCGTGCTCGCTCGAGCGCTGGCCGGACGCCGCCTGCGATGGCGATGTGGTTGTCCTTGATCAAAATTGCATCGTCCAGGCCGAAGCGGTGATTGGACCCGCCACCTGCGCGCACGGCATACTTTTCGACTGCCCGCAATCCGGGCGTCGTCTTGCGGGTGCAGACGATCTTCGCGCCATATCCACGAACCGCAGCGACCATCGATGCCGTTGCTGTGGCGATGCCGCTCAGATGGCACAAAAAATTGAGTGCCGTCCTTTCGGCTGTGAGAATGGCCCGGGCCGGGCCAACCACTGATGCAATGACCTCTCCATCCACGACATTGCAGCCGTCTGCCCGCTCCACGGAGATTTCGACACCGGGATCAATCAAGCCGAAAGCGAGCATCGCCAGATCGATGCCGGCGACAACTCCGGACTGTCGCGCCACCAACACGGTTCCCGCTTGGCATTCCTTCGGGACGATGGCGTCCGTGGTCAAGTCGCCGGCTCTGCCAAGGTCTTCAAGAAGAGATGCCCGTACAAGCGGCTCAAGCAGGACCGTGGGGAGCGGTGAGAGCATCATCCCTTTGCACCTTCGGAGCTTGGCGAGTGTCCGAGTTCCCGCGCAGCCGCCAAGGCGGCTTCGAGCGTGATTTCGGACCGTCGGGCGGCAGTCGCATGATGAGGAAAATCTGTCCGGTAATGAGCGCCGCGGCTTTCTTCGCGCAACAAGGCGGCAACAGCAATCATTAGCCCGACAGCCGCCGGATCCGAGGCCGCATCCTTGCTTTCGGCGAGCGGCAATAAGGCACGCGCGGCTGCTTTCAACGCTTGACCATCCCGGACGATGCCGAGTGCGCGCGACAGAAAAACGCGCACGGCTATCGGAGCGGGCGGTGGGTAAACGTTCGCAAACGCAGGCCTTGTTCTGCGCGCAGGCGTTCCGGCGACGCTTTCAGCGACCCAGCGGGCGCACACGATTGCCTCCGTCAAGGAATTGCTGGCGAGCCTGTTGGCGCCATGCAGTCCTGTCGAAGCGACTTCGCCGCAGGCCCACAGCCCCTTGACGGAGGTCCTGCCCGAGCTGTCCACGGCAACGCCACCCATGTGGTAGTGTTGGGCCGGACGAATGGGGATGAGATCGCGCGCGGGATTGATGCCCGCTCCAAGGCAGGCTGATGCGATTGTCGGGAAATGTCGAGCGAATGCCGGGCCTGGCCGTTGTCGGGCATCGAGAAAAACATGGTGGCCGTCCGCAAGATGGTTCCACACGGCGCGGGCCAAGACATCGCGAGGCGCAAGTTCCGCCCCGGGCACGCTCTGGAGAAAAGCCTGGCCGGTTTCATCGATCAGGGCAGCACCTTCGCCTCGCACAGCCTCGCTGACCAGCGCCATAGGGCGTTCTGGGCCGTCAAGCGCGGTCGGGTGGAACTGAATGAATTCGAGGTCGGCTAGGACAGCTCCAGCGCGGGCCGCAAGCGCAAGGCCTTGTCCGCAACTGCCCCAAGGGTTCGTGGTGTCGAGAAACAGTCCCCCGATGCCACCGGTGGCGAGGACGACCCGCCGTGAGCCGAAGAAGAAAGGTGCGATCGAACAGCTCGCCCAGACGCCTCGGATCGCATTCTCTCGCACGGCGAGCCGGCGCGCTTCCACGCCCTCCACGACAACTATCGACGGAGTGGAACGCACAGCCGCGATCAGCGCACGCATGATCTCACGCCCGGTGCCGTCCCCATGCGCATGAACGATGCGACGTCGGCTGTGTGCGGCCTCCAATCCGAGGCACAGTGATCCTTCCGGCGTGCGGTCAAAGCGAACCCCAAAGCCCGCAAGCCCCTCTATGGCCTTAGGCGCGGCTTGGAGGATGCGGCTCGCCACGTCTCTGTCGCAGAGACCATCCCCGGCGGCAACCGTATCGGCCAGGTGCATTGCCGGATCGTCGTCTTCGCCGAAACTTGCAGCCAGGCCCCCCTGGGCCCAGGTGCTCGAGTTGTCAGCTCCCAGCAGCGACCTTGACAGAAGAAGCACCGGCTCCGGCGACAGTTGAAGCGCGGTCATCAGTCCGGCGATGCCGCCGCCGATGATGATGGGCCGCCCGAAGAAGCTGCGGGGGTCGGCGCTCAAACTGCCAGCATCCGTTCGACCGCTAGCCGCGCGCGCCCGGCGATCCCGGGTTCGACGGTTACGACATGGTGGTTCTGCTCGAGCGCCGTGCGGATGTTGGCAAGCGTGATCCGCTTCATATGCGGGCACAAATTGCAGGGCCGGATGAACTCGACCTCTGGGTGGGCTAACGCGACGTTGTCGCTCATTGAGCATTCCGTCATCAGCACGACACGTGGCGGCCTTTGCCTTTCGACATAGTCGGACATGGCAGCCGTCGAGCCGGAAAAATCGGCTTCAGCCACGACGTCGGGCGGGCATTCGGGATGGGCGAGCACGACCACGCCGGGATGGCTTTCGCGCAACTCGCGGATGTCGGCCGGTGAAAAGCGCTCATGCACCTCACAACGCCCTTTCCAGGCGATGATCTGCACATCTGTCTGGGCGGCGATATTCTGGGCCAGATATTCGTCCGGCAACATGATCACCCGGAGAACCCCAAGGGATTCGACGACCGCCTTGGCGTTGCCGGATGTACAGCAGATATCCGACTCGGCCTTCACTTCGGCGGACGTATTTACATAAGTGATGATCGGAACGCCGGGATAACGCTGGCGCATCAAGCGCACGTCTTCTGCCGTGATTGAGTCCGCCAACGAGCAACCGGCGCTGAGATCCGGAATGAGCACGGTCTTGCCCGGATTGAGGAGCTTGGCCGTTTCGGCCATGAAATGGACGCCGGCCAGCACGATGACTTGCGCCTCGACCGTCGCAGCCGTGCGGGCTAGTGCCAAGCTGTCGCCGACGATGTCGGCCACGCAGTGGAAGATCTCGGGCGTCTGATAATTGTGCGCCAGGATGATCGCGTTGCGCTCGCGCTTCAGCGCAAGGATCGCCTCGATATCCTCGGCGAAAGCCGGCCATTCAATCGGCGGGATCACTCGTCGGACGCGCTCGTAGAGCAACGCGGCCGTAGGCAGCATGGCGCCCATCGACCCCCTCCCGCTTATACTCTAACTGAAAATAACCAGCATATACTTGCTGTGAGTATAAGGGATGTCAACCCCGCGCCAGCGGCAATTTTGTCCCGGCGATGAGTCTATCGTCCAGAACGGCGTGGCGGAAACGGAAAAGCTTCGCTGGCCGGCCGCCGGTCTCAGTGGTGGCCTCTCCGGTCTCCTCGACCAGCTCCTGCTGTTCGATCAGTCGGCGAAAGTTCGGCTTGTGGATGAGCCTGCCGGCGAGCGCCTCCACGGTTCGCTGCAGCTGCAAAAGCGTGAAGACCGGCGGCATCAGCTCAAAGACGACTGGGCGGTATTTGATCTTGGAGCGCAGCCGCGCAATGCCGGTCGCCACGATGCGGCGATGATCGGCGACCATGGACTTGCTGGGCACCAGCGGCGGGGGTCCTGCGTCCCGCCCTCTTACGGCCTCTTGGACCAGGCCTGCTTCGTAGACTAACTCATAGCGTTGAAGCGTGAGTTCCTCGTTCCAAAGGCGGTCGTCGAAGCCAAAGGCTATCGTCGCCCGCTGCCAGCGTTCACGTCGCGTGGCCGAATCGCCAACCCCGTTTGCCCATTCGATCAGGCGCGGCCGCAGAACGTCCAGCACGACCGCAGGCGTGCCGGAGCGGTGGTCCTCCCATGGAAAATATTCATACCAACTCTGCCATCCGCACTTGGGCGAGCCCGCTGCCTGTTCCTTGCGCGTCAATGCGAGATAGCTGATGGAGATGACGCGCTGCTGGCGCTCGGCGCCGATGCGATCCCGATCCGCGAACGTGTAGAGTTGCTCAATGTACCCCAGCCGATGGCCGGTTTGCTGCTCGACCCACCCCCTCAAGCCGGATTGCAGCGATCGGTGCTCAAGCGCAAAGGGACCGGAGGGCAAGGTGTCCGCCTGGCCGATGGTGAGGACACAGGGTTGACTGCCGTTTACGGCGACCACAAAGGCGATCAAGTCCACTTTGACGTTGTCGGCCTTGCCGGCGGCTCTGTCTTTCCTGAGTCCTATTGCCTGATCGTCCATTATTTGGCCAACTCGGGGGCACCTTAATCGATTTAGTGTAAGCGTGCCAATTGGCACGTCAACACCCCGCAGCTGCATGGCCATTTTTTTGCTCTTCGCACCTGCACAAAAATGTGCCAAAGGCGACAGCCGCAGCTGGTAACGTAGGGGAAGGAGGGTCCCATGAGCGCTTATGGTGACACCAGGGCGATCACACCGCCGGATATTCGTTCGCGCAAAGGTGGGACGCCGCTCGTCTGCCTTACCGCCTACACCACCCCAGTCGCCCGGCTTGTCGATCCCCATTGTGATGTGGTGCTCGTCGGCGACAGCGTCGGCATGGTTCTCCACGGCCTGCCCTCGACGCTCGGCGTCACGCTGGAGATGATGATCACGCACGGCCAGGCGGTGCGCCGTGGCATCAAGCAGGCGCTGATGGTGGTCGACCTGCCGTTCGGTTCCTACGAGGAAAGCCCAGAGCAGGCTTTCCGCAATGCCGCGCGCGTCATGGCCGAGACCGGCTGCACGGCCGTCAAGCTCGAAGGCGGCGAAGCGATGGCAGAGACGATCGGCTTCCTCGCCGCACGCGGCGTGCCCGTCATGGCCCATGTCGGATTGACGCCGCAGGCCATCAACACCATCGGTGGCTACCGCGTACAGGGCAGGGGCGGGGATGCCGAGCGCATCAGGCGCGACGCAATTGCGGTGGGCGAAGCGGGCGCCTTTGCGGTCGTCCTGGAGAAGGTTCCTGAGGCGCTCGCCCGCCGGATCACCAAGGAGGTGGCGACCCCGACCATTGGCATCGGTGCCTCGGCAGCCTGTGACGGCCAGATTCTCGTCGTCGACGACATGCTGGGCCTCTTCGGCGACTTCCGGCCCAAGTTCGTCAAGCGCTATGCTGAACTCCGGGAGGCGGCTGCGGCTGCGATCGCTTCCTATGCGCGCGAGGTGAAGGAGCGCCAGTTTCCCGCCGCAGAGCATGTGTTTGCCGATGCGCCCAAGCCCGCCGACACGGACGCCACCAAGAGCGGAGAAGCAGCGTGAGCGTGCCGATCGTCAGGAGCGTTGACCAGCTTCGCGAAAGCGTCGCCGCATGGCGCTGCGAAGGTGTGAGGATAGCCCTGGTGCCAACGATGGGCGTCCTGCATGAGGGCCATCTCAGCCTGGTGCGCGCTGCACTCGAGAAGGCAGACCGTGTGATAGTGACGCTCTTCGTCAACCCGAAGCAATTCAACAGCCAGGCCGATCTTGCCGCGTATCCCCGCACCGAGGACGAGGATGCCGCCAAACTGGCATCGGTTGGCGCGCACCTGCTTTATGCGCCAGATGCAGAGGAGATGTATCCGGCGGGCTTCGCCACCACCGTTTCGGTTTGCGGTGTCAGCGAAGGCCTGTGCGGTACATTCCGGCCGGGGCATTTCGACGGCGTGGCGACCGTCGTCGCCAAGCTCTTCCTGCAGACCAGCGCTGACTTCGGCTTCTTTGGCGAAAAGGACTTTCAGCAAATTCACCTGGTCAGGCGCATGGCCCGGGATCTGGATATTCCAATCACCATTGTTGCCTGTCCGACAGTCCGTGAAGCCGACGGTCTTGCGCTATCATCGCGCAATGTGCGGCTCTCGCCAGCGGAACGCGCTGTTGCTCCCAAGCTATCATCGGTCCTGCTCAAGACGGCTGAGCGGCTTGAGCGCGGCTCACCCATCCTGCCAACGCTTGCAGAATCTCGCGCAGCAATTCTGGCTGCAGGCTATCGCGAGGTCGAATACCTGGAACTTCGCGATGAGGCAGATCTGCACCCGATAACGAGCCTCGATCGACCGGCACGGTTGCTTGCCGCCGCCTGGCTCGGCGGCACACGGCTCATAGACAACGTCAGACTATTTCGGATTGGTTCAACAGATTAGCCACGTTCTCGGCACGCGCCGTATTCGTCCGGGATCATCTAAAACAAGGTCTCTGCCTGGCATTGAGCGTTACGGAGGTTACGCACAGGACACATGCATCGCGTGTTTGAGAACTTCGTCGAGCAACTGTCTGCAAGTGTTGATGCTGCCGATCTCGGTGAGGCAATGGCCTCCGCTGCAGCCGGCTTCGACTTCCCGCTATTCGCCTATTTCACCTACCCGTCAGCCTCCGGCGACGCCCCCCAATTGATTTCAAACTATCCTTCATCCTGGACGTCACGTTATCTGCAACAGCGGTACCACAGTCTCGATCCGGTCATCCTGCGCGGGCTGCAAGGCTGGGATACATTCGATTGGGGTGTGGATCGCGCTCGGCACGGTCTGCCGAATTCGCAGCAACAAATTCTAGAGAGTGCGGCTGAGTTTGGCATCTGCGGCGGCCTGACGATGTCCATGCATGATCATCTCGGCCGGTTTGCTGCCCTGACCTTTGCTTCCGACGAGTCCCGTCCGCCTCTGTTGCGGTCACTGGCACGTTACGAAAAAGCATTGCAGCTGGTGGCCATCAACTTTCATATCCATGTCCGGCGAAGGCTCGCCGATCATCGCGTGGTGGATGGTGTAACGCTCACCCCGCGGGAGTTCGAGTGCCTGAAATGGGCGGCGCGCGGCAAGTCGGCTTGGGATACTAGCCAGCTTCTCGGCGTCTCAAAGCGCACCGTGACCTTTCATCTGGAAAACGCCAAGGCAAAGTTTGGCGTTCGAACGATCAACCAAGCCGTTGCACGAATGGCTGCCTCCGGCCTGACGAGATCCTGATTCTCAGCCACGATACCTGTAAACCTCTACAGGCTGCATCGCTGTCAGCTTTGCCCTTCGATGGCGGGAACACATCCCACATGGAGGCGACCATGATGCAACTGATAGCACCAGACTTTTACAGTGATTTTGCAGGCGAGCTCAAAGAGATGCACGGGCTCAGGTTTCGGGTGTTCAAGGAAAGGCTCGATTGGGAAGTTGATACCGAAGACCAGATGGAATCCGATCCGTTTGATGCTCTCAAGCCTGTCTATCTGCTCCTCAAAGGATCCGACTGGCGAATTCGCGGTTGCGTGCGTCTTTTGCCCAGCACCGGACCCACAATGTTGCGCGACACCTTCCCGGTGCTGCTGGGTGCTGACGTCGTGCCCTCGACCACCGACATATGGGAGAGCAGTCGTTTCGCGCTCGATCTTCCTCCGTCGGCGCCCAAGGCAGCGGGCGGGCTGGCTCAGGCGACCTACGAGCTCTTCGCGGGCATGATCGAGTTCGGCTTGGCCAAGGATCTGACCCGGATCGTAACGGTGACGGACACGCGCATGGAGCGGATCCTCCGCCTTGCTACGTGGCCATTGTCGCGCATCGGAGAACCCAAGTGCGTCGGCAAAACGGAGGCGGTGGCTGGGTTTCTCGAGATTTCCCACGCGAGCCTTTTGCGCATCCGCAGCAGGGGACGTCTGAGCGGACCGGTACTGTGGCAACCGGTTCTAGGCCCGTCAGCATAGCGCCATTGTGGACACCTGTGCCATGAAGGATGCTGGTTTGTCCAAGGAAGCGACGGTCGGCCTTGTATGCTGGCCGGACTGGCGTCGCCAGGACGCTTACCACTACGCCAGACGATTGCCACGCACTGGCTGGGCCTGGGAGTTTCTTCGGCGCAATCCACAATTCCAGCGCGACCACGCCAAAATGGCACCGTCCGCCTGCTTTGTCGGAACCCAGGCCGACATGAAGATAATCGAGTTGACGACAGAATCAGCTTTCCTAAGACAATGGAGCCTCCTTTTTCGCGGACGCGCCACAGTCGGACGCTACATCGGCGAGGGTCTTTTGGGATCCGCGCGATTGCGCCTGTATTCTACGAGCGGCCGCGGAGCCGCTGGGGCTCGACCACGATTTTGAACCGCTTCACCTTTCTTCGCTCTCATGCTGCAAGGACATCCTGCTGACAGCTGCGGGCATGCAGCACGTGCTGCTGAGGGAGAACTGCCGGAGTCTGCAGATCGCCGTTTCCGGTGCGTCCGTACTCCGCCCGTTGCGGCTATATGTCGACGCGATCCTTCAGCCGCAGCACCTCAAGTTCCATGTCGCTGCCCTTCAGTTCCTGAACGACATCAATGATTGCCGCCGCGTGTCAGCTGCTTGCTTTCCGCCGGAACACCGCGGAGCGCGTCTGCGTATTGTACTGCAGGCTTTGGATGGCTCGCTGGCGGGAGCATCTCATCAGGAGGTCGCCATTGCCTTGTTCGGGAGACGCCGTGTCGAAGAAGATTGGCGTCATCCAGGCGGCCATCTTCGCGATCAGGTACGTCGCGCCATCCAACGCGGCCGCTACCTGATGGGCGGCGGCTACAGACAGTTCCTGAGGTAATTGGAGTGGTTGCGATTGTCTTATACGAACGCGCAACCTCCATTTTCTCACTGCAATGGTGCGTTGCACAAAACGTGGCAAGCGCCTAGTTCTTCCGCGGCGAATCGGGTTTCGGCGAAACACCGGGACCCAACTTCGTCGATAAGTGCATTCATGACCTGAGGACCCCGATGACCGTTATGAACTCCGACAAAGCCGGCGCTGCAAGCCTTGAGACAATCGCGCGAAACGGCAGCATGCTGCGTCGCATAGCCGTACGCATTCCGACCTACCTGTCGGATATTCGCGAGAACCCGGCGTGGCTGCCCATGTTCATGTTGGCGCGCACCATGCCGGCACGGAGAATGCACTGGCGCGGTGCAAAGCCGGTCCGAAGGCCGCAAAGAGCCCAGGACACGATGTTTGCCGGTGTCAATTGCCACGACGTTGTCGACGCGCTGCGGATGGATGGGCTTTTTCCCGGCCTTGTCCTGCCTGCAATGGTGGCTGAAGATGTAGCCGCATTCGCCAGGTGCACACCTTGTTTCGGCAATTTCGATCGCCGACTCGAGTTCATGCCGGCGGAGCATGCGGAGGCTGAGGCGCGATTTGGCCGTCCGTTGCTCAGCGGCCATTATTTCGAGCGCATTCTGGGCTGTAAGTCGGCCGTTGCCATCCAAAACGATCCGCTGCTCATGGATATCGCGGCGCACTATCTCGGCGGCCAGGCGACGCTGATCACGACGCGCGTCTGGTGGAGCTTCCCGACCGGCCAGGCGTCGGACGCGGACAAGAACCTGGCTTCGCTCGGCAAATACCACTTCGACCTGGACGACTGGCGGATGCTGAAGTTCTTTTTCTATCTGGTGCCCGTCGACGAGGGGACCGGCCCGCATATCTATGTTCGCGGCAGCCATGATCGCCGCGCCCTCAAGCACCAATTTACGCTTGTCGTCGGCCATCCAGCGCAAGAGATTCTGGACGTCTACGGCAAGCAGAGTCCGGTCACGCTGACCGGCAAGGCCGGTTTCGGTTTCGTCGAGGATCCGTTCGGGTTCCATATGGGCACCGTGCCGTCGCACAGGCCACGGCTGATGATGGAAGTTGGCTTCGGCGTTTCTCCTCCATCGCGCCGCCGCTTCCATGGCGAGCCTGTGATCCGCTGATTTCGAAAAGTCCCGAAACAGCCTTCCCGTTGTGAGGGAAGATAAGGCTATGCCGCCAATCGATCTGTTCCGGGCCAAAAGCGGTTGTCTGCATATGCCCTGAACTTGGCTGGTGCAATGAGTCTCGCCATTGCTCCAGCCAGCGCATCAGTGCCTGTTTAATCGAGGTTAGATGGCAGTGCGCCCAAGAGATCCTCCTCGATATCGCCTGCCGCGCGAAGCCTCAGATGCTCTTCGAAAACCTCCTTTACGGACCGAGTCGTCTCGGGTCTCCTTTGAGTGGCCGGAAGGTGGTGCACAGCCGTATCGTGCTTCGGGATCCTGAACGAAGGCGAGGGGCGGTTTGTTCCTCGCGCGGCGCATGCAGCGGTGCCGGCATGACAGCTTCGTCGTGGATCCCGATGCTCGGCAACGTCGGCGGTGAAGGCTCTGTCTAGGCGGCTTACGTGACTCCAATGCAGGAGATCGACCATCTCCTGTTCGAGCACATTCGTTGGCGATCACCGTCGCGGCGCTACGGACGCCGCGGCGCCTGCGATCAATGCAGTTTGCCGACTAGCCGAGCGTATTCGGCTTCAGCCCTGCCATATGACCCATCTGCCAGCGCAATTAGACGCGCGCGATCAAGAATGACTACCTCTCCTCGCATTGAGCGTATCAGACCTTGGCCCTCCAAGGTTTGCAGCGCTATGGTGACGCCGGGCCGCCTGACACCGAGCATAACTGATAAGAACTCGTGCGTAATCGCAAAGCTGTTCCCGTCGACGCGATCATCACACATCACCAGCCATCTTGAGAGCCTGTCGACTATGTTCATCCGGGCATTGCTGAGCGCGGTGAAGCTTGCCTGGAGGTGAAAGTAGTGAACGTAGCGGAGCAGAAAACTTCGCAGGGTTGGGCTTGTCAAAAGCGCCTTGGTGAAGAGGCCCGCATCGATAACAAAGGCTCGGGCCTCTAATTGGACGTAACAATCGTGCGTTGACCGGTCATCGCCCATGATAAGCGCTGAGCCGGTCATACCCTCACAACCTATGA
>NZ_JAMYVF010000031.1:0-34533 GCF_040323735.1 Mesorhizobium sp. M0029 | reverse complement strand
CGTCGACAACGTCGAGACCTTCACCTACCAGGCCACCGACGCCAACGGCAACACGATCACCAACACCATCACCATCGACGTCACCGACGACGTGCCGACGGCGGTCTCGAACAGCAACAATGCTGCCGAGGGCGCCATCGTGACCGGCAACGTGCTGACCAACGACGTGGCCGGCGCCGACGGCTTTGCCGCCGGTGGCGGGGTTGTCGGCGTGGCCGCCGGCAGCAACACGGCAGTGCCGGTGAGCGGCGGGCTTGGCGGAGCGGGCATTCCCGGCACCTACGGCACGCTGACGCTGAACGCCAACGGCACCTACAGCTATGACGGCCTGCCCAACGTGGTCCCGGTCGGCGGCGCGACGGACACCTTCGTCTACACCATCATGGATGGCGACGGCGACCTGTCGACGACGACGCTGACCATCAACCTGTCCGACAGCGGCCTGGCCGCTTCCAACGACGACCTGACGGTCAACGAGGCGGCGCTGCCGATCGGCTCCAACCCGCCGAGCACCGCCGAGACCATTGCCGGCACCGTCGTCGACAATGTGTCGGGCGGCACCGGTCCCTACACCTACGCACTGCTGAGCAGCGCCACCGGCGTGCACGGCACGCTGACCTTCAATGCCAACGGCACCTACAGCTACACGCTGACCTCGCCGGTCGACGGCATCGACGCCAACAACGGCACCAACACCGTCGACAACGTCGAGACCTTCACCTACCAGGCCACCGACGCCAACGGCAACACGATCACCAACACCATCACCATCGACGTCACCGACGACGTGCCGACGGCGACGAACGACACTTGGGCTCCGACCATTACAAGTGCGACGGTCCTCACCGGCCTCCTGACCAATGACAAGTTTGGCGCCGATGGCGTCGACACCGACAACAATCCGGTCAGCGGCCAGGTGACCGCCACCAACGGTGCTCACGGCACCGTCACCTACAACAACGATGGAACGTTCACCTACACGCCGACGGGCATCTATATCGGCTCGGACTCTTTCACATACACGATCAAGGACGGTGACGGCGACACTTCGACGGCCACGGTGACCCTGAATGTGCAGACCAACACCGTTCCATCGGGTGGCGGGACAGCATCGTTGACATTGAACGAAGCCGCGCTCGACACTACGCTCGATGCCTCGGCGCCGGCGGATCTCCAAGCTGGGGCCGTGACCGGCACCAATCCGAGCAGTCGCGGCGAGACGGCGCAAGCAATCAGCGGCATCACCTTCACCACGACCGGCGAAGCCATTAATGTTGCATTCGCCAACCCGACCGGCGATCCAAACTGGGTGGCGCCGACTGTTTCTGGCCTAGCCTCTGGATACACAATCAGCTGGGCGCTCGTCGGCAACCAACTCGTCGGCAGTCTGATACAAACGGCCGGCAGCGTGAACCTCGGCGCATTCGTCTATCTGGCGCTGTCAAACACAAGCGCCGGCGCCAACAGTTCGTTGACACCCGTCGTTACCGCGACACTGACCGACCAGCTCCAGCATCTTGCCGGCTCGGGCAACGTCACCATCAACGGGCTTCAGGTGGTGGCAACCGACACCAGCGGTGATCATGTTTCCGGATCGGTCAATCTGACGGTCCTGGACGACGTTCCGCTGCCATTCAAGCCGGATGGCATCTTCGTGGAAAACACCACGCATACGGTGCTGACGGAGAGCATCAATTTTGCCGCGAGCGCCGGTGCTGACGGCGTTGGCAATGTCGTGTTCAACGTGACCGAAGGCGCGGCCGTCACATCAGGCAGCACAAACATATTCCTGAATGGCGAGCAGGTCTTCTTCCACGTCGTCGATACGCATACTGTGGAGGGACGGACCTCGGCCGCGAACGGCAGCGACCTCGCTTTCACGGCGACCCTGAACCCGGCGACAGATACTTGGACATACACCCAGGCCGCGACGATGTTTGCCGGCAACCAGTTCAATACGGCGAACTTCTCGCCAAGCGGTGGCAACAACCAAGCGATTGTCCTGGACTCCATCGGCTCAACCAGCGACCTGCTCGCAACCGCCAACAGCCCCAATTCCGTGAACACCAGCACGGGCAGTTGGGGCGTCGATGGCGGAAACAGCATCAGCCCTGGTGAGAAGATCCGCTTCGATTTCGTCAGCAATGCAACCACCGACGGCACCATCGCCGGAACCCCCGCGGGCATCGGGGCGGGAACCCACTATACGGATCACTACGAGGTGGCTAGCTATACACAGGGGATTGGCAATGTCTCGGGACCTGGCCTGGTTTCTATAACGATCCGCCCGGTCAACGCCGACTATGATAACACCTACATAGGTGATGTTACCGGCGAAAGCACGGCCCTCGGCGCCTTGGTCACTGTCGTCAACGGCTCCGGCGGAGCTACTCCGACCGCAACGAACAATGGGGACGGAACGTGGACGATCACCGGTCTTGCGCAAGGCGACACCTTTACCGTGGTTGCAAATTCAGACCCGTTCAGCGCAATCGAAATTTCGGCCAATGTTGGCTCGAATGACTTCAAACTGGGCCCGGTCACCTACACGACCGCCAACGCCGTCACACCGTTCGACATCTCGATCCCGGTCACGGCAACCGACGGTGACGGCGACCCAATTGCCGGGTCAGTGACGGCACACCTTTCGCCCGACCTCAGCACCTGGCAAGGAACTTCGGGCGTGGACACTCACACCACGACCGCGACAGAAACCACGCTGCTCGGCGAGGACGGCAACGACACCCTCAATGGACTCAATCTCCAGGCTGATATCCTCTCCGGCGGACGCGGCGATGATACCTTGTCGGGCAACTCCGGTAACGACACGCTTTACGGCGGCTCGGGAGCGGACATACTGTTCGGCGGCGACGGCAACGACCTGCTGATCGGCGGTTCCGGTCAGGACACGCTCACCGGTGGTATAGGCGTCGATACGTTCAAGCTCGAGCACCTCGACATCAAAGATCTTATCGCTGACTACAGCGGTGTCGGCGGCCATGGCGACATCATCGACCTTACCTCACTGTTCGATACAGCCGCCGGAGGGGCCAATGTCGGCGACTTCGTGAACTACAATGCGGGAACGAACACTGTCAGCGTCGACGCCGACGGTTTGGCCAACGGCGCCAATTTCGTGGACGTGGCCACCTTGACGAACGCACCCGTCGCCAACACGATCACCCTGCTCTACGATGACGGAGTGACGCAGCATACGACAACGGCAAACGTGGTCTAGGAGCATGGTGCGGAGCCACGCGACTATGCTATGTATTAGAGATTAGGAATACAGAGGGGGATCTCATCATGAAACGTTCCGTAAGACTGTTGGTTTCCGCTGCGACGCTGTTTCTGGCAGTCGGATCGACGGGCTATGCCGCCGACATCATCGACGGGCCGGTGGCCGACTATTGCCGGACCGTCGGCACATCGAACCTGGTGTTGAACGACAACATCGTCGATCTCAAGGTCCAGGTGGTCAAGCTGATGGACGAGTCGGTGGCCGTCGCCAACAGCTCGGAATGGATCAATTCGTCCCGCCCCGCCTTCGTCTGGGCGTCGGAAGCCAAGGTCGCCTGCGGCATGGCCTATGGCTACCTCAAGACGAACTACAAGGACGAGGACACGCTCAACAAGTGCGAGTGCTTCCACGACCGCATGGTCGAGTACATGAACTGACCGAAAGGGATCCGGCAGTGCCGGTTGGCTGACCCGATGGTCGGCGGACGATTGACGAGGGCGATCGCCGGAGCGATCGCATTGACCGGTTTTGGCCAGCTTGCCACTCAAGCCTGCGCCAACTGGCTGGAACGACCTAGCCTGGAGAGACCAGCACCGTTCGGCTTGAGGCGGCCGGTTCGCTGCGACACCGCCTCCGAATGGACGCGCGCGACATTCAAGGCGTTTGCGACATGCCAGGCATCGCTCTACGGCCTGGAGCCGGTGCTGGCGCACGCGGTGATGGAGATCGAAAGCGGATTCGATCCCGATGTGCACGGCGCCGATGGTGAGGTCGGGTTGATGCAGGTAATGCCCGCGACGGCCCGAATGCTGGGCTTTCGTGGCTCGCTCGACGAGCTTGGCGCGCCGGCGACCAACATCGCGCTCGGCGTCAGATATCTGGCGCAGGCAAACAGCCTTGCCGCAGGCGATCTCTGCACCACCGTCATGAAGTATCGTGCCGGGCACGGTGAAACCCGGTTCTCCGAACTTTCGGTCCGCTACTGCCGGCGTGCGCGTGCAATCCTGGCGAGAGAAGGTTTTGCGGTGGCCGGGCCATTGCCGGTGGCGACGTTCGGATTCTCCGCATTCCCGACAGCAGGAGAAGATGGTGCCCCTGCCCCGGCGAGGCGGATTTGTGTGCGCCGCCTGTTCGTGCCGGGCCCACGATACATGAAATGCGCGGACTATCGAAGCGCCGGGCAAGCCAGAATGATCAAGGCGCTCCGGGCAAAACTTTTCGACGGCTGAGCCATAATCCAGCAATTGCAAAGACGGCGAGGCAAGTCTGCCGTAAGATGAACGGATGAGACCGGGACAAATACCCGGCGGGATATGAGGGAGGCATCATGGATTCTGGCCGGCAGCGACACGGTTCGTGGACGTGGGCGATCGTCTTTGCGTTAGCGGGCATAGTGTCGGGCTGCCAGTCGAAAGGCAGCGTCTCGGACGCGCTCGACCAGGCGGCGATCGCCGCACCCGGAGCGCCGGCCGCCGGCACCGCTGCCAGCCCGGCCCAAGCCACGCGATCGCTCGGCACCGGGTCGACGAAGGTCACGATGCTGCTGCCTTTGTCGGCCCCGGGCAACGCCGGCGAAAACGGCCGGAAGATGCTCGATGCGACCAAGCTGGCAATGGCCGACCTTGGCAGCGCACTGCTCACGGTTACGGTCGAGGACACCAAGGGCGACAGCGCGCACGCCAGCGAATTGGCTGTGAAGGCGATCACCACTGGAACCAAGATCGTCATCGGCCCGGTCGAACTCGCGGCCGCGCAGCACATAGCCAAGCTGTCGGGATCGAAGCGGCCGCCGGTGCTGGCGTTGGCCGACAATTTCGCCGGCGGCCCGGGCGTCTATGCGGTGCGCCTCAACGAGGCCGACAGCGCGGCCGCGGGCGCAGCCGGCCTGGCGGCCAAAGGCAGCAAGAAGTTCGTGTTGCTCGTTGCGGCGGGCCCGAATGCCAGCGTGGTGGAAAAGCGGGTCGCCAACAGTCTCAGCATCTATGGCGCGACGCTCGCCGTCACCATTCCGTATCCGGCCGGCGACGGCGGCACCAAAGTGGTCAATGATGTGGGCTCGCTGGTCGAGGCTCCCGACGCCATCATCATCGCCAGCGGCGACGACAATCCGGCGCCGATCCTTGCGGCGCTCAAAACGAAAGGCATTCCTGGAAAAGCAATTGCCGTCGTTGGAACCAACCGCTGGCTGGAACATCCGATGGAGCCGCTGTTTGAAGGCTCCTACATCGCCACGCTCGACCCAACGGAAACCGGCCCGATCGCCGACCGCTTCAAGACGACCTACAATTATCCAGCCGACGCCAATGTCGCCTACGCCTATGATATGGTCGCCCTGACAGCAGGAATTGCAAGTTCGGCCGGGCCTGACGGCTTCAGCAAGCAGGTGCTCGAAAATCGGAGCGGATTTCGCGGATCGACCGGCCTGTTCCGGTTTCGGGCGGATGGCTCCAGTGAGCGATCCATGCCCTTCTATCAGGTTCAAAAAGGTGCACTCAAGCTGGTCGCCAAATCGACATCGGGGTATTGAGGGGCAAGGAACCTTGCTTGAGTTGATGGGCTGGCTGAGGCACAATCGCTTGATAGCGCTCGGAAGCCTGCTCCTCCTGGCCGGGGTCTTGTTGATCATCCGGGCCGCAGATCTGCTTCCGAACAATCGGCCGGCGCCACGTCAATCCATCGATCATAGCCAGGCAATGCGACCACCTCCGAGCGCCGCCAATACGCCATGGCGAGGACGGGCACGCAAGATTGCTCAGGACCTTATCGCGCCGCCACAGCTTGATCCGGCGCAAATCGAACGGGTCGAGCCGCGCCCGCCGCTCAGCGACCTTGGTCTGGCTTCGCCTGCAGGGATGCGGATGCCAAAGGATTGGAAAGAGGTCCTGCTGTACCAACCGGTTGCCACCTCGTCGGCAACCTTCGAATCGATGGGGCGCAAGGTAGCCATCAGCGGGATCCAAGGCATTGACCTGGATGAGACCTGTTCGTTTCGTGGCATCGCCTGGCCTTGCGGCCAGCGTGCGCGCGCGACGTTCAATTCCTGGCTGCGCGGCCGGGCGCTGAAATGCGTCGTGCCGCCGGAAATCGATCGTTTTGCCATTGCGGCACCGTGCAGCTTGGGCAAGCAGGATGTCGGCGCCTGGCTTGTTTCCAATGGCTGGGCGACGGCCCTGGCGAGTGGCATCTACGGCAAGGCGGAGGCAGTGGCCAGAGACGCGCAGATGGGGATATTCGGCCCGCCGCAATAGCCGATAATTCGGTGTCGTCCCTTTTACCGCCGTAGCCTTGCTTTTGAAGGCCTGATTTCGGGCCGATGGTAGGTGATTGCGCCATTACTAAAATTGTATGTTTCCTCGAAACTGAAAGTGCAGCACCTTGGCCTTATGACAGCCGATCAGGCGGGAGATTGGCTAATGATGACACCAATGGCGAATAGCTCGCCCCGGCAATGGAAAGATATCGCATGGCTGACTGCCCTGGGATCGGCGGGAATTCTGCTCCTCTCGGTTGGCCTCAACTATCTGCTTCTGTTTTCGGAAGTCTTGACGCCGTTTGGCCGCAGCATGGTCACAGCGATCCTGTTGCCGGTCATGGTCGGTGGCCCGCTTTTGCTGTTCATTGGCCTGCAGCGGACCGAGCTCGTCCGTTATCGAAGAGAACTCAACAAGTCGGCGACCTTTGACAGCCTGACAGGCTGCCTCAACCGGACGGTCTTCACTTCGATGGTCGAAAGGAGAGCAACCAGGCCAAAATCGTCTGGTCCAAGATCTGGCGCCTTCCTGGTCATTCATCCCGAACACATCAGGTCCATCAATCTGCGCTTCGGCCTTGGCTGGGGTGACGAAGCCTTGCGGCTCATAGCCTCGACCATCCAGTCATCGGTACGCAAGGAAGATCTGGTGGGCCGGATCGGAACCTCCATGTTCGGGGTCTTTCTGCCCGGTGCGACAGAAGACGACGCCAGGGAGATCGGCGAGCGTATCCGGGCGCGCGTGGCCCAAGCCTATTTCGCGCCAAAAGGAACCGCGGACACGCTGACCATCAGCGTCGGCGGCGTGGTGTTTGAAAACGAGTTGGAATTCGAGGACATGTTCCGATCGGCGGAATCGCTGTTATCCGGCGTCGAACGCCAGCCTGGATTTCAATTGTCGCACCTCCACAACTAGAGCGTTCACCGTTTCACGGAAGCGGCGAACCGCTATGTCTTTGTTTTTACGCAAATTCCGGACGGAAAACCGCACGCACTTTTCCTGGAGTTGCTCTTGGCAGTCAGAACATTGATCAGCACCTGACGGGTATTTGGAATGAGAAAATACAACGCTACGGCGGCCTTGCTCCCCGCAAGCGTAAGGCTGATCCGCAAAATCCGGGACTTTGCGGGCTTCAGCCGCGATCTAACCACCGCTGCAGCAGAGACAGTTGGTCCCGCGTTCACGGTAGCATTGTCTTGTAGAATCTAGTCGGCTCGGACGGCCGTATCAAGGCTTTCGCTGGAACATGCTAAAGTGCCGTTCACGCGCATACATCACTCGAAAAGCGAGTTCCGTATATATTCCAAAACGTTGCTCTTCAAAAAGTACCGCAGGCCGAGAAAGCTGTTGACGGTACTTTTCTCGAACGTTGCAGTCGAAGACTCCAGTTGCTGATCTGGGTCGATTTTGAATGAGATGAACCGCAAATCGTTGTTTTCCGCGCAACCTACGCTTGGGCACTCCAGACTGGCTAACCCCTACTCCCACTCGTCCAAACAGCATATTGAAATCGGAGGGACTCGATCGTGACGCGTGCGCCCGACCATCGCCAACGGTGGGCTCCAAACTGATCGAAACTTCTCGTCGACCTTTGCAAGGTGATTGATCATCGGGGAGACCAAAGCCGAAACACTGGGGTTGGTGTCTCCAGTGACGCTGAACGAAGCTTCAGGGAAAATCCCAAATCTGCCGATTTCCCTGGCGCTGTCATTGCAACGATCGAGACAATCAGGGAGACCGGACCGGAGGCACGAGAGGCGGCGTCCTTCCGTGGGGTCGCTCCTCCAAACCGTTTGACGCAATTTAGAGATGTTGCCTTGACCCCGCACTAGCGTCTACTGCATCTGCTAGTAGGAGCGTCACGAATGGCGAGAAAGTCTGTCCGACGCAAGTCAACGATTTATGACATCGCGGTGGCGGCAAAGTTGTCCCCGACAGCGGTTAGTCTCGTCCTCAATGGCTCGTGGCAACAGCACCGGATCAAGGCGGAAACCGCAGCGACCATCCTCGATTGGGCTGAGCGGCTTGGCTATGCTGTCAACCTCAAGGCACGAGGATTGCGGCTTTCCCGATCCGGGCTCGCTGGAATGATCTTGCCACATTACCGCAATCGCTTCTTCGCCGGATTGGCCGAAGCCTTTGAAGCGGAATCCCGCGTCCACCGCTTGTGCCCGATCGTCGTCAGCACCCATCGCAATCCTGATAACGAGTTGAGTGTGACGGAAACCCTGCTGGCCCAGCAGGTGGAATTTCTCTTCCTTGCGGGCGTTCGTGACCCCGATCCGCTGAATGATCTGTGCCGGGCAGCGGGCGTCCGGTGCATCAACATCGATCTGCCAGGCCGCCGGGCTCCCTCAGTTGTTTCTGACAACTACGGGGGCGCCAAGGCGCTCACAGAGATCATTGTTCAGAAATTGAAAGAACGAGGGGGCTCCACCGAAGATCTCTTCTTCTTTGGCGGGGTCAGCGATGATGACGCAACACGTAGCCGTTTGCTGGGTTTTCACGATGCGCTGGCAGCGCATGGGATTGTTACGGGCCCGGGCACGATTGACTGCTGCGGATACGCACCGACCAACGCTGCTCGGTCTCTCGCTGCACGATACGCTCAGCTTGGGCATCTGCCCTCAGGTATGTTCGTCAACGGCGTGACCGCTCTTGAAGGAACATTGCGGTTCACTTCGACACTAGCCTCAAGTGAGCTTGGACGGGTTGTTGTCGGAAGCTTCGACTGGGATCCATTCGCGGCGCATTTGCCCTTCGATGTGACCATGGTCCGACAGAATGTCGAGGTGATGATTGCTGAAGGATTTTCGCTTCTCGAGAATTATTCGATAGACCACTTTCCGCTGGTGACCGTACCGACCAGCTTTGGGCGAACCGGAGAGCATGACGGCGCCCAAGAAGATTGGGATTCGGCATCCAAATCGAGCATCGACCACTAGCAATTCTTTGTCACGAGACATCGTTGCAGAAGTTCAACTCCGTTCATCAGCACCTCGGATCTGGGTAGCACCGCCTCCACCCAAGGCTCGCGGGCGATCGCATGTCGTTCTACGGGTGCAGCCTGAGTGCGAAGGGCGGATCGTTTACATCAATCGAGAAATGTTTTTAGACGCTGGTGGCGTGACCGCCTTGCTAAATCTATTTAGCACCTTGACCGGCCGGCATTCAAAGTCTTTTATGGCGCGTTCTGGGAGGAATGCGGCGCCGAGTGCGTCAATGCCGTCGGGCACAAAGGGGTGGGCCAAACAAAGCCGACATGGGCAATAGGCAACTGAAAAACTCGTCAATCAGGGAGGAATTAAATGTTAGCAAAAACTATACTCGCGGCAGCGTTCGGCGCAGCCCTTTCGGTCGCCACAATGAATGCTGCGCTGGCAAAGGACGTCAAGGTTGGAGTTGTCGTGAAGATCGGCGGCATTCCCTGGTTCAATGCCATGGAAACGGGAATAAAGGAAAAGTCGAAAGAGCTTGGCGACGACGGCTTCATGGTCGGGCCGACCAGCGCCGACCCGGCACTTCAGGTCCGCGCGATCGAAGACCTGATAGCTCAGGGCGTCAGCGTAATTGGCGTCGTGCCGAATGATGCAAACGTTCTCGAGCCGGTTCTAAAAAAGGCGCGCGACACGGGCATCAAGGTCATAACCCATGAATCGCCAGACCAGGTGAACGCTGATTGGGACTTCGAAATGGTCTCGGCCGTTGGTTTCGGTGAGGCCCATGCCAAGCTATTTGCCGAGAAAATGGGCGGCAAAGGCAAGTACGTTGTGTACGTAGGTTCTCTTACTGTGCCCGCACACAATGCCTGGGCCGATGCTGCAATCGCCTACCTGAAGAAGAACTTTCCCGACATGCAGATGGTTGGCGACAGATATGGCGTCGCCGAGAGCGCCGATGACAGCCGAAAGACGGCTCTGGATGTGCTTGCCGCCAATCCTGACCTCGGCGGCTTCCTGACGTTCGGCAGTCAGGGACCGATCGGCGCCGGACGCGCGATCGAGGAGCAGAAGCTTGGTGACAAGGTGGTTCTTGTCGGTTCATTCTCGCCTAGCCAAGGCAGCGCAATGCTCAAATCCGGCATTATTGACGGCGGCTATATGTGGAATCCTCTGGAAGCGGGCAAAGTATTCGTAACGATGGCTGATTTTCTGGCGGGCGGCGGTGAAATTACCGACGGCATGACGATCGAAGGTCTGGGTGTCGTTCACCCTGACTTCAAAACCGGCACCATCATCGTGGACGCTGTGCAGCCTATCACGGTCGAAACGGTCGATGGTCTTGCAGCCCTAGGGCTTTAGATGGCGGACCATGGCTGGCGTGCCGGGGTGGCAAATCAATCCCGGCACGCCCCATCCTTGTCATTTCAGAAGGGCCCGCCGTGAACCTCGTCGCGTCTACGACGCAGGACCTCCCATCGGTTCTGTCGTTTAGCAACATAAGCGTCACATTTGGTGGCGTTAGAGCCCTCCAGGATGTCGCCTTCGAGGTTCTCCCGGGTGAAGTGCAATGCATCGCCGGTGAGAACGGCAGCGGCAAGAGCACCCTGATCAAGGTAATCACCGGCGTTTGTCAGCCGCTAGCCGGCGCAAACATGTCGATCGCCGGAAAGTCTGTCGACATCATGTCGCCGGCTGCGGCGCGCAGCGCCGGGGTGGAAGTCATCTGGCAGGACCTCGCACTGTTTCCTGAAATGACAGTCGCGGAAAATATCGGGATCAGAACTGTCCTCGGCAACATGCCTCGGCTCGTCGATCATTCGCGCATTCGCGAGGTGGCGCGAGGGCTGTTGGCGCGGCTTGGCGCCGACCTCGATGTCGACGCGCCTCTGCGTAGCTTTGCAATCGCCCAACGTCAGATCGTCGCCATCGCCCGGGCGCTCGCCGGCGATGCGAAGGTTATTTTCATGGACGAGCCCACATCGTCGCTTACTCAATCGGAAACAGACCGGTTGCTCGCGATCGTTCGAACACTCTCGAATGAAGGCATGGCCATCGTCTTCGTCAGCCATCGCCTTGCGGAAGTTCTGGAGATCTCAAGTCGCGTCACCGTTCTGCGCGACGGTAAGGTCGTTGGGGTGTTCCCGACCGCCGGAATGACCCAATCACGCCTCACCGAACTGATGACCGGCAAGACGTTCGACCAAACCGTGAGCACGAGAAACCTTAGTGGATCACCCGTCGTGTTGAAGATCGATCGATTGACCCGCGCAGGCGACTATGACGACGTTTCGCTGACAATACGGCGAGGTGAAACGCTTGGCCTGACCGGGCTACTCGGCGCCGGTCGCACAGAACTCGCGCTTTCTATTTTCGGCATGCTGCGCCCAGACCGCGGCAGCATCGCACTCAACGGGACGGTTCTTCATCTGAACTCCAACCGCGACGCAATCCGCGCGGGTATTGGATATCTCTCCGAAGACCGCTTGTCCCTTGGTCTCATACAAGCTCAGTCCATCGCCGACAACGCCGTTATCCCGGTGCTCGACAAGATCCTTGATCGAGGGCTGATCTCCTCGGAGAAGAAGGACGCGCTCGTCAATCATTGGATCGAGGAATTGGCGATAAAAGTCGGGCGGCAGACCGATGCGATTTCCACGCTCTCGGGCGGCAACCAGCAAAGGGTGGCCATCGCCAAATGGCTGGCGGTCGGCCTGAAACTGATCATTCTTGATTCGCCAACCGTGGGGGTGGACGTTGGCGCGCGGGCCGGCATCTTCGAGATTGTCGCCAAGCTCGCTGCCGAAGGCCTGGCGATTCTGCTGATATCCGATGAAGTGCCGGAGGTCTATTTCAACGCCGATCGTATCCTTCATATGGCTGCGGGCAAGATAGTCGCCGAATACGATCCGCACGCCATCCCGCTCGGCGACCTGGAAGCTGCCGTCTATGCGTAACCGCGGCAAGCTCTTCCGGGCTCATCCCACCGAGACATGGCTCGTTGTGGTTCTTCTCATCATGAGCGCAGGTCTCTCCGTTGCGAGCGACAAATTCTTCACCATTGCCAATCTCTTCAATCTGCTCAACACAAGCTCGACAAATCTGATCTTCGCGGTTGGGCTGCTGGTGGTGTTGATCGCTGGGGGCATCGACATCTCCTTCGCTGTGGCCGCGTCAGTGGTTCAATACGTTGTGGCGCTGGCTCTAGCCCAAATGGGAGGTGGTGATTGGTTCATCGGCCTCACCTTGGCGGCAATTGTCGGGATCGCCCTGGGTGCGGTGAACGCCGGCCTCATCTACTATTTCCAGATCATTTCAATCGTTGTCACCATCGCCACCTTCAATATTTTTTTCGGCCTTCTGATGTTCTTCACGCACGGTGTATCGATCTACAATCTGCCTGCATGGTGGACGCATCGCACTGTGCTTTTCGAGTTCCAACAGGCGAATGGCAATTGGGCCGAGCTAACACTGCCGGTTGCGATCATGGCGGTCTGCGTCGCCGCCACCTGGGGGCTTATCCGGTATACCACCACGGGACGGCAGCTATACGCTTTTGGCGATAACCCGGAGGGCGCCCGTCGCCTCGGTATCAACATCGCGGCGATGCACTTCATTGCCTTCGGCTGGCTTGGTTTGATGGCCGGGATCGCGGGACTTGTGCAGGTGCACTATTCCCAGGAAATCGTGCCCAACGCATTGGTGGGGCGCGAGCTGGACGTGCTGGCAGCTGTTGTCCTTGGCGGTGCCAGGCTGGGTGGCGGGCGCGGCACCGTGCTCGGTTGCATCCTTGGCGTGTTTCTTGTGTCGGTGACGCAAAACGGGCTGAAC
Organism: Mesorhizobium sp. M0029; assembly: GCF_040323735.1. Taxonomy (NCBI): domain Bacteria; kingdom Pseudomonadati; phylum Pseudomonadota; class Alphaproteobacteria; order Hyphomicrobiales; family Phyllobacteriaceae; genus Mesorhizobium; species Mesorhizobium sp. M0029. Next base: position 21,271 of record NZ_JAMYVF010000031.1, on the reverse strand, counting down.
CTCCTCGGCATCTCTCCCTATGCTTTCAAGATGATCGTCGGGGCGATCATCTTGATTGCCATCACGCTGTCCAACGCGCCGCTCGGGCATATCCTCGCGGGCTTGCGGCAGAGGATGGGTACATGACGCAGCGCGTGCTCGAAACTGGAGCGCTACGGCACGGATTCTTGCGCCGTCTTGCCGGCACGTTGGGCGCCGAGAATATCGGACTTTTCCTGGCATTGATTTTGGTGATTGCATTCTTCGGATCTCTCTCGCCGCGATTCCTGTCCAAAGCTACCTTTGAATCGGTGGCCTTCCAGTTGCCTGAACTTGGACTGCTTACGCTCGCGATGTTGATGCCGATCATCTCGGGCGGCATCAATCTCGCCGTGACGTTCACGGCCAATCTCTGTGGCCTCACGCTCGCCTGGGTTCTTCAGGCCAACGGAGGACCGGACGCAAGCATCTATGCCTTTCTACTCGGTTCCGTTCTTGCGGTCGGCGTTGGCACGGCAAGCGGCTTGGTCATGGGCCCGGTGATAGCCTATACCGGCGCGCACCCCATCCTCGTTTCGCTCTCGGTGATGATTTTCCTGCGCGGCCTTGGCGAGTTTCTGACCCGCGGCGCCGATATTTCGGGCTTTCCCGAATTCATCCAGCCCCTGGGCCACGGCAGCATCGTCGGCATTCCTGTCCCGCTGCTGATACTGCTCGGCGCAGTCATCGTCTGGCATGTTTTGATGACCCGAACCAGGCTTGGCTTTTCAAACTATATGGTCGGCTCCAACATCGAGGCGACGCGCTATTCCGGCATCTCGACGCGACGCGTGATCATTCTGATCTACGCGCTGTCTGGCGCCATGTGTGCGTTGGCCGGCATTATCATGATGGCACGATTCAATTCCGTCCGTGTCGGCCATGGCGAGTCCTATGTGCTGATTACGGTGCTTGCCTGCTTTTTGGGCGGGGTGAATCCGTTTGGCGGCTTCGGCAAGGTCGTTTCGGTCTTCCTAGCCCTCATCGTTTTGCAGTTGCTTTCTTCGGGACTGAATCTCTTGGGCGCCAGCCAGCACCTGGCCACAGCCATTTGGGGCATCATGCTGATCGGCGTCATGATCTTGCGGTGGGCTGCCGGGCAGCTCAATTTCATGAGGATAACACGATGAAGGGTTTTGGCGTTCATACGAGCATGTGGACGAGTGGTTGGTCCGTAGAGGGCGCCGAGCACACTGTAGCGGCGGTGAAAAAATACGATCTCGATTTCATTGAAATTTCGCTGGCCGATCCATTTTCTTGCGATGCCGATCACACCCGCAAGCTGCTGGCGGCAAATGGCATGCAGGCGGTGTGCTCGCTAGGGTTGCCCGAATATGCGTGGGCATCGCGCCACCCACAGGAGGCGATTGACTTTCTCAAGGTGGCTATCGACAAGACGGCCGACATCGGAGCCCAGGCGCTATGCGGCGTAATCTATGGCGGCATCGGCGAGCGTACTGGCGTGCCACCTACGCAGGACGAACTTGATAACATTGCAAAAGTGATGACGTCCGCCGCCGCGCAAGCCAAGTCTCGCGGCATCGAACTCGGTGTTGAAGCCGTGAACCGCTACGAGAACCACATCATCAACACCGCGGCTCAGGCGGTGGCACTAATCGAGAGAGTCGGCGCCGACAATATGTTCGTGCACCTTGATACCTATCACATGAACATAGAGGAGAAAGGTATGGGCAACGGTATTATCGTCGCCCGCGATTACCTCAAATATATCCACCTCTCCGAGTCTGATCGCGGCACCCCAGGCGAGGGCAATTGCAATTGGGATGAGACGTTCGCAACGCTGGCCGCGATCGGCTTCAAGGGCGGGCTCGCGATGGAGAGCTTCATCAACATGGATCCGCGTCTGGCGTTTGGCCTCAGCGTGTGGCGTCCGGTGGCCGAGAGTGAAGCGGTTGTAATGGGCAACGGTCTGCCGTTCTTGCGCAACAAGGCACGGCAGTACGGGCTGATCGCATAAGTTACATCGCCATGCGAGATCGAAACTCGGCACATCATGAGCCGACTGCATCGACATTGCGGCGACTGCCTTCGAAGCAGGAGCCGCTTGAGAGGCAATATTGCGGCGTTTTAGATCCCGGCCTTCGGCTGCCCCCCGGGCGCAAGCAGCCAACCGGTCGGCGATCGCAACTGCCGTGAACAATCTATTTCACCGGCTCGGGCATCACAGCCTACCTTCGGCGGTTGCGAGCCGGCCCCGCATCAATTCGCGGCGCTTTCGAAACTCTGTGTATTCCTGGTCGGCCAGTACCCCGATCAGGATCACCGATCCACTCACGGCAAAGTTGAGTGAGGAGGGAATGCCTAGAAGATTGACAAGGTTCTGAAGCACCTGCAGCAAGATCGTTCCAAGCACCACACCAATGATTGAGCCTTCCCCGCCCCGCAACGAGAACCCTCCAAGGACGGCGGCGGCGATCGCGTAGAGCTCGTAGAAATTGCCGTGCGAGCTTGGCAGGATCGAGCGTGTGTACATTGCGAGAAAGATGGATGACAGCGCCGTCAGCCCGGCGCAGATCACATAGGCGCAGATGATAACCCGGCCGGTACGGATTCCCGAAAACCGCGCGGCCTCTTCATTTTTGCCGACGGCGTAGAGGTATAGTCCGAAGGCGGTACGGTGCAGAACGACCAACATCACCGCCGCCAGGACAAGCAGGAAGACAAAAGAATGAGGAATGGGAATGGAGGTAGGCATTGTTGGTAAGAACCGAAACCAGATCGGTGCGACCGGTGGTGAGATATTCCAGATCCTCGAAGCGGGTTTCGTAGGGAAAGCCTGCCGTCGCATCTTGGTGTTGCCCTGCTGCTCGCCGGCATGAAGATCGCCCGCACCATCCTGCGTCAGCCGGCCCTGCAGGCGGTGATCGCCGAGGAGCTGTCGCTGGGCGGGGCCGCCGACCTTTCCGATCAGTCCATAACAGACCACATCCTCGAACACGCCAAAACGGTCTATCACCCCTGCGGCACCTGCCGGATGGGCAGCGATGACCAGGCGGTGGTCGACCCGCAATTGCGCGTGCGCGGCGTGCCGCGCCTACGCATCTGCGACGCCTCGATCATGCCGCGTCTCATCAGCGGCAAAACCAACGCGCCGGTGATCATGATCGCCGACCGCTGCGCCGATTTCATCCTCGGCAGCGCTTAGCGAAAAACGGGCAGCCGAGAGAAATCCAGGCTGTTTTGAGACGGTGTATCTGTCCAGCGCATGCAGCGACTTGTCGCGACCGAAACCGGACAGCTTGACTCCGCCGGGCGGCACGGTGATGTCGGCGCCGCCATACATTGCATAGGTCCTATCAAATCGAGACTGGGACAGCGATGCCAACGCGCTGCTGTTGGCCGCCAGAAAGCTGGTGCGGATACGCCTGGAGAAATTCAGGCGATGCAGGCAGCTTCACCAGACGCAGCAGTTCCAGCAGCATCCATGACGGCGCCGAAGTCGCGCCCGGCTTCCAGATCATCGCTGCGCCGGCCACACGCCCGGCCACTCGGTCTACCTCGCAAACTACGGCAAGGAACAGCGCATGATTTCGGCCGACACGATGTATGTGCCAGCGCTGCTGGCGCCGCATCCGGAGTGGCAAGGCAGCTACGACCAGAACGGGCCGATGGCGATCACCACGCGGCACAAGCTGATCGATCGCGTGATTGCCGACAACATCCGGATCTCGGGCGGGGGCTCTCAGAGAGGTTCCTGCTATTGCTGCTGCAGGCCGGTGATCATGGCAATGATCTCGTTCTTATCGGTCTTCGCGGTCTCGCGAATTCCAATCTGCTTGCCACGCCTGAGAACACAGATGCGGTCGGAGAGCTTGAAGACCTGGTCGAGGCTGTGGCTGATGATCAGGATGCCGACATTGCGCTGCTTCAGCGACTGGACGATAGCCTCCACCCGGGCGGTTTCGGCAACGCCCAGCGCCGCCGTCGGCTCATCCAGCAGGATCAGCTTGCTTGCCCAATGCGTGGCGCGCGCGATCGCAACGCCCTGGCGCTGGCCGCCGGAGAGATCGCGGATAGTGGCGTGGGCGGAGGGGATGCGCACGTCCAGTTCCTTCACCAGTTTCTCGGTCTCGTCGATCATGCGGCGGCGGTCGAGCAAACCGAGGCGGTTCAGCGGCTCGCGGCCGAGGAACATGTTCATGTAGACCGTCTGCTGGTCGGCCAGCGCCAGGTCCTGGTAGACGACCTCGATGCCGTGCGCGCGCCCCATGGTGGCATTCGACATCGTCACCGGTTTTCCTTCGATGACGATGGTGCCGGACGAGGGCGGGTGGACCCCCGAGACGATCTTGACCAGCGTCGACTTTCCGGCGCCGTTGTCGCCGACGAGTGCAACGATCTCGCCCGGGAAAACCTCGAGCGAAAAACTCTCGATCGCGGTGATGCCGCCGAAATTCTTGCGAATGTCGTGCAGCTGAAGGATGGGCGCGCTCACCGTCATGTGTTTCTCCTAGACTGGCCAGGCATAGGGTTCACCGAAGCCGTTCTCGATGGTTTCCACTTTCGGATTGTCCGTCGAAATGCCCGACACGCCGACAATATGGGCGCGGGTGACGAAGGCCTGGCCACGGAAGCCGAACACGGCGCTGTCGCCAGGCTTCGGCGCGTTCGCGCCGGCGGCATCGATCATGGCGTAATAGTCGATCGCCGAGGGCGGCGGCACCTCGACGCTGCGCAGTGCCGAGCCTGCCGTTGTCGGTTCAGCCGAGACGATCGCCTTGACGTCGTAGTCGGGGAAGATCGGATCGATGTAGAAGCCGCCGCCAAGGCAATAGGCCTTGCCGCCGGAGAGATGCGAGACCTCGGCGAGATAGAGCACCGCCGGCAGCTCCGGCAAATCTTCCATGACATGCAGCGCGGTGGTGCCATGTAGTCCATTGCCGGGCTCGCACTGCGTCGCGCCGGCCTCGGCGAGTGCCGCCAGCATAACGCTCGACGTGGTGCCCGGCGCGTTGATCTCAATGTCCTTGCGGCCTGCCTTAGCCAGCGCTTCCGCAGCTTTCGCGAGCGTCGCCAGATTGGGGGTCGGCAGCACTTTTCGCGAAGCATGGTCGAACAGCAGAGCAGGGAAAGTGGTGATGCCGGCGAAACGGCCGCCTTCGACGGCATCCAGCCGGTCGGCGACATCGATAATGTCGGCGGCATTGAAACCGCCTTCATGGCCGCGATAGAAGATATCGCCTTCGGCGGCGATGCGGGCCAGCAGATGCTGCACATAGCCGGCCGCCTTGGCGCCTGTTGCCGCTTCCCCAGCCTTGGTATCATTGAACACGGTCCAGTAGTCCGGCTTGAAGGTTTTCGCCGCAGCCGCCGCTTCGAATTTTGCGACCTGCTGGAGATGGCCGAGATGGCCAAGCTTCATGCCTGCCTTGTGGGTGGCGCGGGCGCAAGCCATGTCGACGGCGACCGCGCGGTCAATGCCGCCGCGCATCACAGCCCGGCAGAACGACGAGGAGCGGCCGACCTGCTTGGTCATGGCGAAGATCTTCAGGCCGTTGCGGTTGGCCTCGCTCTTGAGAACCCGCGCATTGGCCTCAACCGTGTCGAGATCGAGCACATAAGCATTGGCCGGCAGCTTACCTTGCTGGTGCAACCGGATAGCTGATTCGATGAAGGCGGGGTTGCGGCGGCGCAAAATGTCGAGAAACATGGATGGCTTCCTTCAGCGGTTCTTTTCGCGCAGCGACACGGCGACTGCGGTCAGGATGATGAGGCCGCGCACGATCATCTGGTCGGAGACCGACAGGCCCATCAGGATCAGGCCGTTGTTGAGCATGCCCATCATCAACGAGCCGACCAGCGCGCCGACCACGGAGCCCTTGCCGCCATTGAGCAGCGTGCCGCCGACGATGACGGCGGCGATGACCGTCATCAGGTCGGTTTCGCCGAGAGTATATTTCGCCGCCTGCAGGCGACCGGCATAGAGCAAGCCGGCAAGACCGGCGAGCCCGCCGCTGATGGTCAGCACGGCGAGCCTGATCCTGGGCACGCTGATGCCCGATACGCTTGCGGCGCGGGCATTGTCGCCGGTCGCCAGCACATGCGCGCCGAAACGGGTTTCGCGGAACACCAGGTGGCCGATGGCCACGGCAATCACCGACCACCAGACGAGTGAGGGGACACCGAGCAGCGAGCCGGAACCGAAGAAGCCGGTGAACGCTTCGTTGGTCACCGAGATCGAGCGAAGGTCTGTCATCGAACGCGAAACGCCGGCGAACAGGCCGAGCGTCGCCAGCGTCACCAGGAAGGAGGGCAGCCTGACATACGCCACCAGCACGCCGTTGATGACGCCGATCAGCAGGCCGGCGCCGAGGCCGGCGACTATCCCTGCCGGCATGCCGTACGCGTTGATGGTGACGGCGGCTGCAAGGGCCGCCACCGCCACGATCGAGCCGATCGACAAATCTATTTCGCCGGCCGACATGACGAAGACCAGGCCGATGGCCATGATCGTCACCGGCGTCGTCTGCAACACGATGTTCGATAAGTTTCGGACGGTGAGGAAGCCGCTGTCCCTCAGCACAATGGCGAAGAACAGGAAGATCGCCAGGAAACCGAGGTAGACGACATATTGCTGCAGATTGAAGCGGCTGGCGAAGCTGCTACCGGCGCTGGTGTTGGCACTGGACATTTTATTCCTCCGGTGGTGAGCGCTTCGCCTCGAGCCTATTTCACCGCGTCCGCGATAGCCGCCGGTACGTCCCTGTTGAGGGACTTCTTCCAACCGTCCTTCACCGTGTCCTTGGTGACGGCGATGGAATCTACGGCATAGAATGGTTCGGCCTTCTTGCCGACCAGAGAACCTGCCGAGGCGCGCGCCAGCGTCACGCCAATGCTGTAGGCCTCGTCGGCGACGAGGGCCGCGATGTTGCCGCCCTTGACCATGTCGAGCGCGGCAGGCTCATTGAGGTCGAGCGTGACAATCTTGGTGTGCGTGTTGCCGGCACCGCGCAAGGCCGAAAGCACGCTCAGCGCCGGTTCGGCCCAGGTGACATAGATGCCGTCCAGGTCCGGATGCTGGGTGATCATCGCCTGGGCGATGTCTTCGCTGCGCGCCGGGTCGGCCATGCCGGCCTCGGCCTCGATCTTCATATCGGGATAGTCCTGCTCGATGGTCTTCTTGAAGGCCTGGTCGCGCTGGTTGGTGACGTAGAAGTCGGCATCGTGGAAGATGTAGCCGACCTTGCCTTTCTTGCCGAGCGCCTCGGCCATGGCGATGCCGGCCTTGTTGCCCATCTGAAAGAGATCGTCGGAGACGATGGTGACATAGTCCCTGCCCTGCTTGTAGCCGGCCGGGGAATTGTCGACGAAGCCGAGCTTGACGCCGGCCTGTCGTGCCGGATCGTAGACCGAAGCTGCAGTCGCCGGATCGACGGGAAGCGACAGGATGATCGACGGCTTTTTGGCCATCACCGTCTCGATATCGGCCTTCTGTCGCGCGGCGTCGAAACCGGCATCGGTCTGCGCCACCACCTCGATGCCGAGGCGCTTGAATTCGTCATGGGCGCCGGCATTGACGGCGTTGGTGTATTCGCTCATCTCGTGCCAGACGAGGGCGGCGGTGAACTTGCCGTCCTTGATCTGCTGCTCTTCGGCTGGCGTCAGCGTAAGACTGCTCGCCGGCACCGGCTTTTCACCATTCGGTCCTGTGGTGACGCCTTCGGCGGCGAAGGCGTGCATGGCTAGCAGGCTCGCCACCGTCGTTATGATTGCAGATGCTATGCGCATGTCCCGATTCCCCTTTTTGTTGTCGAAGAAAAGCTCCGGTGCGGCGGGCCGCGCCGGAGCGAGAGCCTTACTTGAACGCGTCGAGCACCGGCTGCGGCGCGTCGCGGTTGAGCGAGTCCTTCCAGCCCTGCGCGACATTCTCCTTGGTGACGGTCAGGGCCGGGGCGACGACGAAGGCTGGTGTCGGCTGGCCAAGCAGCGACTTCATGCCGGAAGCAGCCATGGCGCGGCCGAGTTCATAGGCCTTGTCGGCGACGAGGGCTGCGACATTGCCGCCCTTGACCATGTCGAGCGCGACCGGCTCGGCGAGGTCGAGCGTGACGATCTTGGTCCTGGCGTTGCCGGCGCCGCGTAGCGCCGACAGCACGCCGTCGGCCGGCTCGGCCCAGGTCACGTAGATGCCGTCGAGATCGGGATGTTGCAAAAGCATCGCGTTGGCCAGTTCCTCGGCGCGGGCCGGGTCGGATATGCCCTGTTCGGCGACGATCTTGATGTCGGGATAGACCTTCTCGATGGTGGTCTTGAAGGCTTGGTCGCGCTGGTTGGTGACGTAGTAGGCAGCGTCGTGGAAAATGTAGCCGACCTTGCCCTTGCCGCCGATCGCCTTGGCCATCGCGTCCGCAGCCTGCTTGCCCATCTGGAATAGATCGTCAGTCACGATCGAAGCGTAGTCGGTGCCCTGCTTGTAGTCCTTGGGCAAGTTGGACAGGAACACCAGCTTGGTGCCGTCCTTGACCGCCTGGCGGAAGGCTTCTGCCGAGGTGACCGGGTCGAGCGGCAGCGCCAAGATGACGTTGGGCTTGGCGGCCAACGCCGTCTCGATGTCGCTGCGCTGGCGGGCGGAGTCGAACTGGGCATCCGTTTTGACCGCAATGGTGATACCGGCGCGGGCGAATTCGTCGGTGGCGCCGGCGGTTACCGCATTGGTGAAATCGGACGAGGTGTGCCAGAGCAAGGCAGCCTTGTAGCCCTTGTCCTTGAGCGCGGCGATGTCGGCATCGCTTAGGATCACCTCGGCGCTCGGCGTGGCGCTCTCGCCCTGCGGGCCGACCGTCTGTGCGAAAGCTGGGTTGGCGGCAAGCATCAATCCGCCGGCAAAGGCGGCGGCGATCAGTGTCTTCATCGGCATGTCAGTTCTCCCATTTTGCTTCGTTGGTGGTTCAGTCGGCCACGCCGCAATAGCGGGCCATGAAGGCGGCGAAGCCGACTATGCCGGCGAAATATTCCTCGACATCCACGTGCTCCTCGAATGTGTGGCAATTCCTGATGTCGCCGGGCGCGCAATAGACGGCAGGAATACCGAGCTGATTGATGATGAAGGGGGACTCCGACCAGAACGGTGCGCCCTCGATGACGCCGCGTCCGCTCATTGCGCCGGCCATCGCGTCGGACAGCATGGCGACTTCCGCCCGCGTTTCGCCGATCTCGGCAGCGGTGCCGCCCAGCCTGTGGTCGCGGCCGGCGGGGTAGGCGAACTCTACCGAAATATCCGGATCGGTGATCGCGCCGCGCACGGCAGCCTCGATCTCGGCGGCGGCGGTGTCGAGGTCTTCGCCAGGCAACAGCTTACGGATCAGCGAGAGCGTGCAGCGCTCGGGAACGGCAATGTAGCCGCCGCCGGCAAGCCCGGTGATAAGCAGGAAGCCGCGCCCGACCAGTTTGTGCTCGGCGCGCGCGGCGACCTCATCCGAATGCTTCCAAAGCGCCGTCATCGCGGCATGGCTTGCACGGAGCGCATCCTTGCCGAGTTCTGGCACACCGAAATAGGCGGATTTGCCGGTAATCGAGATATCGGTGATGAAGAAGCCGATCTGCGCCGCATAAACGGCCAGGCGGGTCGGCTCGACATAGACGCTGAAATCGGGTGCTGTGACCTCGCCGGTCTCGATGCGTCCGACGAAGTGCTTGATCCCGGCGGAAATGCCGGTGCCGGGCTGGCCGCTCTCCTCGTCGCCGATGAAAGCGAAGGCGACGTCGCCCTTGAGGCGAACGCCTGCCTTGTCGAGTAGCGCGAGTGCCGCCAGCGAAGCAGTGATGCCGGCCTTGAGGTCGCCTGAGCCGCGGCCCCAGACAGCACCATCAATGATCGGGGCGGCGAACGGATCCTCACGCTCGGTGCCTGCCCAATGCTCGCGCCAGCCGTCGACATGGACGGTGTCGGTATGGCCGATGAACAGCAGGTGCTTTCCCTGGTCGGCCCCCTTGCGCTCGCCCCAGATGTTGGGCCGCCCGGGAAGGAATTCCGTCCTGGTCAGGCCGCTGAGGTCAAGGTCGCGCATCCTGGCTTCTAGGAAGTCGACGAAGTTGGCTTCGTTGCCGGTGATGCTCTCTCGGCCGATGGCGCCGCGAAACAGCGTTAGTGCGTCGTCGCGGTCGAGCGCTGCCTGCAGGCGGGCGGTAATATTGCGAGTCATATCGCGGCCTCCTTCAGCGCGGCGGCCTGGGCAGGCGGCAGCGAAATCCGGCCATCAGGCGCGTCGACGCCGAACAGCGTGTTGTGCAACTGGCCAAGGCCGATTGCCGCCGCGCCAATGAGGGCTGCGCGTGCGCCGAGTTCGCTCGCCTCGACCCTGACCGGATAGGGGAAGCATAGCGGCAGAAGCGCCTGCACCCTGGACAGGATTTCGGGCCGCAACCCAATCGAGCCGCCGAGGATAAACTTTTCTGGATTGGCGATTGCCGCGATTGCCGCAACGCCTTGCGCCAGATGGCGGGCAGTTTCGTCGAGCACGGTGAGCGCGTCCTTGTCGCCAAGCGCGGCATTCTCGAATATTGCCGGCACCGAGACCTGCCTGCCGGTGAGAGCGTGGTAGCGATCGGTCATGGCGTGGGTGGCCACCGCGCGTTCGAATGCGCCGGTGCGCAGTGATTCCTCGGTGAAGGGATCGGCCCCGATCGGCATGAAACCGATCTCGCCGGCGGCGTGCCCAGCACCCCGCACCAGATGGCCGCCCAGCATCAGCCCGCTCCCGATGCCGGTGCCGAGCGCGACGTAGGCGAGATTGTCGATGCCCTGGCCTTGGCCGAGCCAGTTCTCGCCAAGCACCGCGAGATTGACGTCGTTCTCGATCATCACCGCGACGCCGAGCGCTTCTTCGAAGGCATCCAGCACATTCATTGTGTCGAAGCCGGCAATGTTCGGCGCCATTAGAATGCGGCCGGTGGCCGGGTCAGGAGCGCCAGGCGCGCCGATGACGGCCAGGCGTATCTTCTTGCGCGCGACGTGCTGTCTGGCCGCGGCATCGAAGGCCAGCGCTGCAATCTGATCGACGACGAACTGGCCGCCGCGCGGATCGGTCGGTGTGGCGGCTTCGGCAAAGATCTGGCAGGCAAGGTCGGTCAGCGCGACCCGCACCTTGGTACCGCCAAGGTCGACGGCGATGATATAGGCTGCGTCGTGGACCAGTTCGTAGGTGACGGCGGTGCGCCCGACATGGCCGCTGGTGCGGCCGGTTTCCTGGACCCAGCCCTCCTGCTCGAGCCCGCGCATGATTTCGGAGATGGTCTGCTTCGACAGGCCCGTCAGCTTGGCGATCGAGGCGCGGGAGATCGGCCCGCCCTGGACGATCGCTTCCATCACGGAGCGCTGTGAGAACTGACGGGATATGCGCGGCAGGTCAGTCACATTGAACTCCGGTTAATTCGTTCTATGACCGAACTTATTATTCGGAACTGGACCTGTCAATGTATGTTCGCGAGCGGCCGTTTTTGCGTACGCGAACATTGATCCGAAGGCAGGATTCAGGCGCGTTGCTGCTGTTCGGCAGAAGATAAATGCGGTCAGCGAATGGCTGGATCAGCTTCTTGAATCAATTTGGCGAACAGCTTCGTAGCCATTGACGAATAACGATCATGCTAGTGTCTGAGGGTCACTGTTTTCTACAGGAGATCAATACAGCGGATGGTTCGCCGGTCCATATCTCTCGTATTCTCTCGTATGGGTCTGTCGAACCAAAGGACGATGAACGAGACTAACTATTGGCTTCGAGAATATTGGTGATGTACCGCGGGTCTGCCTCCCAGTGAATGGCTCAAATGGGGCCGGCAGCGGAACGTCCGCTTGCAGTTTGCAAACGTGGATAGCTACCATACCGCTTTCACTTGCAAAGGCGCGTTTGACGCCAACTGGTCTGGCCCGAAGCCGACATCTCCGTCCAGCATAGTCCGACCATGTTCGGCGCAAGCTGCTCGCTTGAACCGTGGGATAGAATTCCGCCAATTTCAGGCACGTGGTTGTCAGGCGCCTACCGAACTTGACAAGCAGTCTTGCAGGAACTGCGTCGAGCACTGAACGTTTGACCAAGCGCGGGCATCTCCGCCTTGGCTAAGGACCATCAATGTTCACGTTCATGTTTGCCACCGGCATCGAGAACAGCACCCCCACCATTCGACAAGGCCGGGAGCGCGTCGACGAAATGGAAAAATGCCGCTTCTACGAACGATGGCGCACCGACTTCGAACTGGTCCAGGATCTCGGGGTGCATTTCCTCCGCTACGGACCTCCCATCCACAAAACGTGGCTGGGTGATGGACGTTATGATTGGGCATTCGCCGATGAGACCTTCGCGGACCTGAAGGCGAAAGACATTCTTCCGATCGTCGACCTTTGCCATTTTGGCGTGCCGGACTGGGTTGGCAACTTCCAGAACCCGGACTTTCCGACACTATTCGAGCACTACGCCAGGGATTTCGCGATGCGCTATCCGTGGATCCAGCTCTTCACCCCAATAAATGAGATGTTCATCTGCGCCACCTTTTCGGCTCGCTGGGGATGGTGGAACGAACAACTGAGCAGCGACACTGCTTTCGTCACCGCCCTCAAGCACATCGTGAAGGCGAACGTGCTTGCCATGCGGGCGATCCTCGAGGTGCGGCCGGACGCCATCTTCATACAGAGCGAATCCTCGGAATACTTCCACGCCGATTCTCCCGAGGCGGTCGGCAGAGCGGAACGGTTCAACAGCGAGCGTTTCCTGTCGGTTGATCTCAACTACGGTCATGACGTCGACGCGCACACCTATCGCTATCTTCTCGAAAACGGGATGACGGCCGAAGAATACAGTTTCTTCCTGGAGAGCCATCTGCGCAGGCATTGCGTGATGGGCACCGACTATTACCAGACCAACGAACATCGGGTTTGGGCAGACGGAACGACGTCCGGGTCCGGCGAGGTGTTTGGCTATGACGAGATCACGCGGCAGTACTTCAACCGCTACCGGCTTCCCGTAATGCATACGGAGACCAACATCAGCGAAGGCGCCAATGGAGACGAAGCCGTCTATTGGCTGTGGAAAGAGTGGGCCAACGTGCTGCGGATCCGCAACGATGGCATCCCCATCGTAGGCTTCACCTGGTACTCGCTGACGGATCAGGTGGACTGGGACAGTGCGCTTCGGGAGAACAACGGACGGATCAATCCGCTCGGCCTCTATGACCTCGACCGAAATCCGAGGGCGGTGGGGCGCGCTTTCAAGGCGCTGATCGCGAACTGGAACAAGCTGCTGGCCACACAAAGTGTCTGCCTTGCTTTGCCGGTCTTTCTTCCCTCACAGCAGGACGATGCCATTGTTCGCGCGCAACAGAATTATGCGCGCAGCCTGCTGAGCGTCGATCGGGTCGCTGAAGGCTGGACTGAACCACTTGCTGCTCCCCAGAAAGAGGTCGAACCTGATGCGCCTGGATAACAAGACTGCAATCGTAACGGGTGCTGCAAGCGGGATTGGACTGGCCATCGCCATGCGGTTGGACACCGAAGGTGGGCACGGGTGAGCCGACGTGGGTGGAGGCAAGGTCCAGAAGGCGCGAATGCGGTTCGACAAGGGGCGCTCCGGGGAGACCGCTATCACGGTGCTGTCGACTTGCGCTCACGCGTTCGGCAGGTTGGTGATAATCGTCAACAACGCGCCGGCCTGGTAATCTTTAAACCCTTGAGGCTCACTAGCGCGGTCTGGCTGAAGGTGCTGAGCGTCGACCTGCTGGGCGCAATTTATTTCGCCCGAAAGGCATTCGCTCATATGACATCTGGCGGCGTCATCGTAAACGTATTGAGTGTGCGCGGTCGAGACGAGCTCCGCATGTCAAGCTATACGCTGCGGCAAAGGCCACCCTCCTGTCTCTAACCGAGACGCGACGGATATTGCACCTTGGCCGACTGGGCATGACTCCGGACGATTACCGAACCAAATGGAACCTGCCTCGCAATTACCCGATGGTGGCACCCAACTATTCGGGAAGCGTTCCGCATATCGCCTCTAACGCCCAGTAGCGGACAGCTCTCACCTGAGGCGTCAGTCGTCGTTGAAGCGCTCCGGCATCGCATTCGAGACCAAGGCTGGTGCACAAGGATCATGACATCGAATTCCACTCTATACAGGAACAAGTGCCTTTCCTCGGGATTAGGGTTCGACGCCGCAACGGCGTCGAACCCCAAAGGAGACTCACATGAAACGTAAGATTTTGACAGCTACAGCGATCTCTCTCTGTCTCGCCACCGCGGCCTTGGCGCAGTCGTCGGGAACATCCAGCGGCACGAACGGAACGTCCGGCTCATCGGCCGGGTCGGGTATGAGTTCTACGTCCGGCTCAGGCCAAAGCGGTATCCCGAGCGGCTGGGACAGCAAGCTCTCGGGCTCATTCTTCAGCGACGCCAATTCGGGAAGACTTCTGTCGCAGGATGAGATCCGCAAGAACTGGTCGTCCCTGAGCTCTGAACAGCAGGCACAGGTTCGCTCCGACTGCTCGAGAATGACGGCCAGTAACGGCACTGGCTCTGGCACAATGACCGGCACGTCAGGTAGCTCGGCTTCGACCGGCAGTGATACAACGGCGAGTGTCGGCACCGGCTCTGGCACAGCCACCGGCACTTCAGGCAGCTCTGGTTCGACCGGCAGTAACACCACGGCCAGCAACAGCACTGGTTCGGGTACAACCACCGGCACGTCGGGATCCTCGAATACAGCTGGCGACACGACCGCCAGCACCAGCACGGGTTCGGGCGCGAACTCGGCTGCTCAAATGGCTTCGATGCAGCAGCTCTGCACCCAGGTTCAAGGGATGTGACTGAATGCGGGCTCCGGGCCGGCTTGGCCGAGATAGAAGAGGCCTTGACGGCCCGGACATCGCTTTGGTTTGGTAGCCATTCGGCGCTGAAGTCGGCCGGTGATCGGTGTCACAACTCGGCGCTTGTATCGCCGGCGACCGTCCCTCGCCAATAGCGCGCTTCGCGTCGAGACACTTCTCTCGGGCAAGGGCAAGTGAGATTCCGTCCCGTCCATACCTGCCAAGACAGACCGTCTCGCGGCGTCCGTTGAGCCTGTAATCCAGCCGAAAGGAGATCGCGCCACTAGGCATGACGCGAACATACATGCCGTCGCGGTCCGCAATCTTGTAGATTTTCACTTTTGGTTCAGGGCTTTAAGGGCGACGTCCGTCAGCATTCCCCGCTACCTCCTGAAAAGTACCGTCAGTACAATTTCGAGGCTCTTCGGCAGAACATTCGTTTTATCTTCAGTGCCTTAAGGCATCAAAAAACACCGTCAGAGCCTCATTGGATCTGACGGTACTTCGAAAAATCTGAGCTAGCAATTTGCGGAAGGTCCGTCAGCCGGTCCGTCAAATCCAATCTCCGCACCGATTGTCGCTAATTGTCTCCGAATGGATTTATACGTGTTATCAAACGGTTGTGGAGTGCAATGGCGTGTTTCCGGCGGCTTTGGGTAGGTCTGAATCATTCCCACTCGATGGTGCCTGGCGGCTTCGACGTCACGTCGTAGACGACGCGGTTGATGCCGCGGACTTCGTTGATGATGCGGGTGGCCGCCGCGCCGAGGAAAGCCATGTCGTAGTGGTAGAAGTCGGCGGTCATGCCGTCGACGGACGTCACGGCGCGCAGCGCGCAGACGAATTCGTAGGTGCGGCCGTCGCCCATCACACCGACGGTCTGCACCGGAAGCAGCACGGCGAAAGCTTGCCAGATGGCGTCGTAGAGGCCGGCCTTGCGGATCTCGTCGAGATAGATGGCGTCGGCCTCGCGCAGGATTTCGAGCTTCTCGCGGGTGATACCGCCGGGGCAGCGGATGGCAAGGCCTGGTCCAGGGAACGGATGGCGGCCGATAAAACTTTCGGGCAGGCCGAGTTCCTTGCCCAGTGCCCTCACCTCGTCCTTGAACAGTTCGCGCAGCGGCTCGACCAGTTGCATGTTCATGCGCGCCGGCAGGCCGCCGACATTGTGGTGCGACTTGATGGTCACCGACGGGCCGCCGGTGAAGGAGACGCTCTCGATGACGTCGGGATAGAGCGTGCCTTGCGCCAGGAAATCAGCGCCGCCGAGTTTCTTGGCTTCTTCCTCGAACACTTCGATGAACAGCCGGCCGATGGTCTTGCGCTTCTTCTCGGGGTCGGACTCGCCTTCCAGCGCCGAGATGAATTTTTCCGACGCGTCGACCAGGATCAGCGGCAGATTGTAGTGCTGGCGGAACATCGCCACCACGCCGGCGGCCTCGTCCTTGCGCATAAGGCCATGGTCGACAAGAATGCAGGTCAGCTGGTCGCCTACCGCTTCGTGGATCAGCAAGGCAGCGACCGATGAATCCACGCCGCCCGACAGCGCGCAGATCACCTTGCCCTTGCCGACCTGCTCGCGAATGGTTTCGACCGCATGCTCGCGATAGGCGCGCATCGTCCAGTCGCCTTCGATGCCGGCGATGTTGTGCACGAAGTTTCTCAGCAGCCTGGCGCCATCCGGCGTATGCACAACTTCCGGGTGGAACATGATGCCGTACATCTTGCGCGCGACGTTGCCGAAAATGGCGAAGGGCGAGCCTTCCGACTTGCCGAAGACCTCGAACCCCTTGGGCAGCGAGATGACGCGGTCGCCATGGCTCATCCACACCTGGTGGCGCTGGCCTGGCGCCCACAGGCCCTCGAACAGCGGGCTGTCCTTCTCGATCTCGACGAAGGCACGGCCGAATTCGCGATGGTTCGAGCTTTCGGCTACGCCGCCCATCTGCACGCACATGGCCATCTGGCCGTAGCAGATACCGAGCACCGGCACGCCGGCATCGAAGACGATCTGCGGCGCGCGCGGGCTGCCGATGTCTGATGTCGAGGCGGGACCGCCCGACAGGATCACGGCTTTTGGATTGATACGCTTGAAGGCAGCTTCGGCCGATTGAAACGGCACGATCTCGGAAAACACGCCAGCCTCGCGGATGCGGCGGGCGATGAGCTGCGTAAACTGGCTGCCGAAATCGACAATCAGGACTGTATCGGGATGATTGGCTGTCGTCATGGCGAGCCTTTAGAGAAAGAAACGAGTCGGCGCAATGGGGTGCGTAGCCCGACTTTCAGAGCGCTGCCGGCTCTTGCCCAGGCTGCTCCTTGTGTAGCGTGCCGGAGCCGATGGCCTGTTCGAGGCGCACGACTGCATCCGCCAGCTTCTCGTCGATGACATGCAGATATTCGGTCCAGTCGCCAACGTGGCGCAGATCGGCTGCACCGTCTGAAATGCCGCGCAGGCCGATAAGCGGGATATCGAACAACTGGCAGGCGCGCAGGCAGGCGAAGGTTTCCATGTCGACCATGTCGGCGGCGATGGCGTCATAGGCGGCACCGGTGATGATGGCGCCGCCGGTCGACAGGCTGGCTTCTTTAATGCCCGGTATCCTGAATGATAGCGGGACGGTCACCGGCAGGTCGAGGAACGGCGTCGCGCCTTTTTCGAAGCCTAGCGGCGAAGCGTCGATGTCGCGATAGCTGACCGAGACCGCCTGGTAGATTTCCGTCTGCTCCAGTGTGCGGCTGCCGGCGGAGCCGAGCGAGACGACGAGATCGGGCAGCGTCTTCTCAGACTTCAGCCATGACAGTTCGGCGCCGAGCCGCACACCTGCCTCGACCGGGCCGACGCCCGTCATCAGCGGCGTGAACAGTTTCTGCAGATGCGGACCGTATTCCGCTTGCGCCGCCATGACGAAAAGAACGTCCTTGCCGCCAATTCGCGTAACGCTGGCCATCATCCCGCTATCCCGTCACGGCCAACCACCGTCATCATCGTGCCGGTCATGGTCGCGATCAGCTTGGCCTCGCCATCGGCGGCAAAGGCGTACGCTTGGCCATCGGCGACAATGATGGTGCGGCCGGGTTTGGTCACCGAGCCGCGGAACAGGAAGCGTTCGCCCCGGCCGGGCGCCAGGAGGTTGACCTTGAACTCAATGGTCAGCACACCGGAATTTTCCGGCATCAGCGAAAATGCGGCATAGCCGCAGGCCGAATCCAGCGCCGTCGAAATCACCCCGGCATGCAGGAAACCGTGCTGCTGGGTCAGTGCCTGGGAATAGGGCATTTCGATCTCGATGATGCCCGGCGTCACAAGCGTCAGCTCGGCGCCGATGGTCGCCATCGCCTGCTGGCGCGCGAACGACGCCCTTACGCGGTCCTCATAATCGGGTGCGGGTACGATCTTTGCTGCCATGGCCATCGCCCTGATTTATCTGCAAAGCTTATCGCAGACGCCTGAACGCCACGCAAATGCTTTTGCTGCACTGCAGCAAAGCACTCAGTTCAACAGGAGCAGCGACGCGTTGAGCAAGGTGGCGAAGGCCACCCATAGGGCATAGGGCGCAAACAGCCAGCCGGAAACCCGGTCGCGGTTCCACACCGTGGCTATGAACAGCGCAATGCTGGCGAGAAGAGCCAGGATCACGACCAGTGCCGGCCCCACCAGTTTGGCGCCGAAGAAAGTCGGCGACCACGCGAAGTTCAGAACAAGCTGGAGGGCCCAGATCTTCATCGCGGCGCCTGCTCGTTCCCGCTCCCATGTCCGCCAGCCGGCTACGGCGATCAGGACATAAAGGAGCGTCCAGGCCGGCGCGAAGACCCAGTTGGGCGGGTTGAAGGGCGGCTTGGCGAGCGAGGCATACCATTCACCCGGCAACGTCGCATAGCCGATCAACAGGCCGCCGCCGAGCACCAGAATGAGGAAAAGCAGAAGCGACACATATCTTTGCAAGAATTCTACCCCGTCTGGCGGCCGACGCCGCGCATCTGCAACTGGCGCTATGTCAGCCTGTCAATCGCAGCGTCAATTCGCCCGACGCAGCGCACAGAAATAGAACCCGTCGGTGCCGCTGAGCGCCGGCGACAGCGAGATATCGCTTGTCTTGCCGATCCGGGCGGCCGCTGCGTGACCGGGGAAGCTGGCATCCCAAAGCGCGCGATGATCGACCGGAACGAAGCCCTTGTGCCGTTCGCGAAAGGCGGCGACCTGCTCGCCATTCTCCTCGTCGAACACCGAACAGGTGATGTAGACCAGCAGGCCGCCCGGTTTGACATAGGCCTTCGCCGCATCGAGGATCGCCGACTGCTCGCCCTTGCGGGCATCGAGCTGTCTTTGCATCAGCCGCCATTTGGCGTCTGGACGGCGCCGCCAGGTGCCGCTGCCGGTGCAGGGCGCATCGACCAGCACGATGTCCATGTGGCCTGCGAGGGGGCTGAGCTCAGCCGGCTTGGTGACAACCTGGACGTTGCGGTTTTCCGAACGGCGGAGGCGGTCGAAGATCGGCGCCAGCCGCGCTTTTTCGGCATCATGGGCGAAGACCTGGCCTTTGTTGGCCATCGCCGCCGACAACGCCAGCGTCTTGCCGCCGGCGCCGGCGCAGAAATCGAGCACCTGCATCCCGGCTTGCGCGCCGGCAAGGGCGGCAACGATCTGCGAGCCTTCGTCCTGGACCTCGAACCAGCCTTTCTGGAAGGCCGGCTCGGCCTGTACGTTCGGGTGCCTGCCGTCGCCGTCGATGGGCGGGATGCGAATGCCTTGTGGCGCGATAGCGGCTGCCTTGGCGCCGGTTTCGGCGAGTTCCGCCAGCACTTTGGCGCGGTCGGACTGCAGCGTATTGACCCTGATGTCGAGCGGCGGGCGGGTCGCCAAAGCCGCCCCTTCCGCAACCCAGTCTGCGCCAAAGGATCGTTCGAAGAGCGGCGCGCACCAGTCGGGTATGTCCGCCCGCACCGCCTCCGGCGCGTCTTCAGGCCGGCGCTCGGCCAGCGCCTGCAACTCGGCGGCGCTGAGCAGCGGCGGCGCGAACTTGTCACCCTGGAGCGCATCGTTGAGCGACTGCGGCGTCTGGCCCCATTCGATGAGCAGCGCGCCGAAGCCGATGGCGCGGGGCGTGTCTTCACCCAAAAGCCAGCCGGCTGAACGTTTGTGGCGCAGCGCGTCGTAGACGATGTTGCCGATCGCCGCGCGGTCGCCGCCGCCCGCAAAGCGATGCGACAGGCCCCAATCTTTCAGCGCATCGGCCACCGGCCGGTGGCGCCGGCCAATGTCGTCCAGCACTTCAATGGCTGCCGCCAGCCGTCCGCCCAGTCGCATTCGTCATTCCATCTATCGAGCACAGTATCTTTCGGCCTGCTCTTAGAGCGTTTCTCGTCGAGATTGAACCCCGCTTGAATTTCGCGGCGACGAGGCCTTCCGCTCGCGGCCGACGATTTTCCCCGCCGGCAAATGTCTGCACGCCGGCGATAACAAATCTCAAATATATGCAAGGTCTCTAATGTTGGTAACTGGCCGCCGTAAGCACGATCTGTGGCGCAATTGCTCTGCTTTCCAAGCTTTTGCGTTGGGAATACTCTTTGCGCCATGATTCGCGGCGCGGAAAAGCGGACCGACGGATCGATGCGAGGAGAGGGCAATGAAAACGCTGTGGATCATCGTCTCCGGCCAGACCGGCGGGCACACCACCGGTTTCGGCGCCAATGGCTGGGACGTGGTGGCTTCCTGGCCCAGCGGCAAGTCGGCGAGAAAGCCACCCGTCGCCACCGACGCCGTGCCGATAAACACCAATAGAAATGTCCCTAGAACTTCCGCAAGATACATCGGCCTGGCGTTCGGCATCGGCCTGATTGCGGCGGCTTACGCGGTGGGTCCCATCTCAGGCGCACATCTCAACCCGGCCGTCACGCTCGGCGTCTTCCTTGCCGGCCGGCTGCCGGCCAAGGATGTCATTCCTTACTGGATCGCGCAGATCATCGGCGCCATTCTGGCCTCGCTGGCGAAATGGGGGACGAGTTCGGCCTTCCTGTGGGAGCTGATCGGCACCTTCACCTTCGTCACCGTCATCCTCGGCGTCACCGCCGAGAAGCACTCGACGGCGTTCGCCGGCCTGGTCATCGGCCTGACGCTGGCCGGACTGCACTTCGCAATGATCCCGGTGACCGGCACCTCGCTCAATCCGGCGCGTTCGATCGGCCCGGCGCTGTTTACCGGTGCCGCAGCCCTCAGCCAGCTCTGGCTGTTCATCGTTGCGCAATCGCTGGCGTCGTCGCCAAGGCACGCATCTTCGAAAAGGACTGATTTCGAAGCCTGCGAAAACGAAGGGGGGGGGGGGGGGGGCGCCCGCCGCGGGGGGGGGGGGGGGTGTTGGGGGGGGGGGGGGAGAGTAGGTGTTGTAAAAAAAAAACCACCCCCCCCCCCCCGGGCGGGGGGGGGGGGGGGGGGGTGGGGTGTGAT
>NZ_JAMYVF010000030.1:0-38572 GCF_040323735.1 Mesorhizobium sp. M0029 | reverse complement strand
CCCCCACCCCCCCGCGCTGGTTCGTCTTGTTCTCCCGCCCCCCGCCCCCCGCCCCCGCCCCCCCCCCCCCCCCCCCCCCCCCCCGGCCCCCGCCCCCCCCCCCCCCCCCCCCCCCGGCCAGCGTCTCGGCCGCGCGCCTGAGACCGTCCTGATTGGACGACGCCAGCCCTGCCGATTGCAGCATCTCGGCGGCCAGCGCCAGCGTCACATCCTCCAGTCGCTTGTCGCGGAGCCTCCCGGTGAGGAAATCGACGGCGTTGCGCACCTCGACCGCGTTGCCGGCCGCCGACGCCAGCGGCTCGTTCATGCCGGTGACCAGCGCCGAGGCCTTCAGGCCGGCGCCGTTGGCGATCTCGACCAGGCTGTTGGCAAGTGCTGTCGCGTCGCGCGACTTCTCCATGAAGGCGCCATTGCCGACCTTGACGTCGAGCACCAGCGACTGCAGGCCGGCCGCCAGTTTCTTCGACAGGATAGAGGCAGTGATCAGCGGCACCGATTCCACCGTTCCGGTCACATCGCGGATCGCATAGAGGCGACGGTCGGCGGGCGCGAGATCGGCGGTCTGGCCGATGATGGCACAGCCGGTCTCGAGCACGGTCTTGCGGAAGCGCGCGATATCCGGCTGGCTGATATAGCCTGGGATGGCATCCATTTTGTCCAGCGTGCCGCCGGTATGCCCGAGGCCCCTGCCGGAGATCATCGGCACATAGGCGCCGCAAGCGGCGACGATCGGCGCCAGCATTAGCGAGACATTGTCGCCGACGCCGCCGGTCGAATGTTTGTCGGTGACCGGACCCGGCAGGTCCGACCAGTCGAGCACATCGCCGGAATCGCGCATGGCGAGCGTCAGCGCCACCGCCTCGTCGCGGTTCATGCCGTTGAAGAACACCGCCATGGCAAAGGCGCCGACCTGGCCGTCCGAGACGCTGCCCGAAGTTACGCCCGCGACGAAGGCCGAAATCTCCTGCGGGGACAGTTTCTGGCCGTCGCGCTTGCGGCGGATGATTTCCTGCGGAAGCATCAGGCAGCGCCCTTCGGCTCCGGCAACCCATCCTGGAACACATGCGCAAGGATCGTCGCCAGCCGCGCGCCGCCGATCGGCGCCATGTCCTTGGTCTCCTGGTGCGACAGTTCCGCCCCGGTCATCCCGGCGGCGAGATTGGTGATCACCGAACAGGCGGCTACGCGAAGCCCAAGGAAGCGGGCGAGAATGACCTCCGGCACGGTCGACATCCCTACCGCATTGGCGCCCATGACGCGGGCCATGCGGATTTCAGCAGGGGTTTCGAAACACGGACCGGAAAACCACATATAGACGCCCTTGTGCAGCGCCGTCCCTGTCGCCTTCGCCGCCCGTTCGATCGCCGCGCGCAAGCCGGCATCATAGGCTTCGGTCAGGCCGACGAAGCGGCGGTCGCTCGGCTCGCCGATCAGCGGGTTGGAGCCGGAGAAATTGATGTGATCGGTGATCAGCATCACCGATCCAGGCAGCATGTCGGGATCGACCGAGCCGGCGGCATTGGTAAGGATCAGCTTGGTGATGCCGATGCCGGCAAGCACCTCCAGCGCCGGCCGCATCGCCGCAGCAACGCCGTGCTCGTAATAATGGGCGCGGCCGGACAGCATCAGCACCGGCGTGCCGGCGAAAAGCCCCGCGACCACCTCGCCGGCATGGCCAGTCACCCCGCTGCGGGGGAAACCCGGCAGGTCGGCATAAGAGATGCGCACGGCATTTTCGACCTGGTCGACAAGCCCGCCAAGGCCCGACCCCAGCACCATCGCCGTTGTCGGCGCCAACCCGTCCAGCCTTTCAACGAGGTGGTCCAGAGCTTCCTTCATATCAGCCAACTCTCACTTCAAAATGTCGCCACGAAACCCGTAGGGCAGCATGTCGCCCATGGTCACGGTCTCGACCACGCCGGTGTTGTCGCAAAGATAGAGCTTTGTGTCCGGCCGGCAGAATTCCGCCAGCCTTTGCCGGCAGCCGCCACAGGGCGAGCATTTGGCCATGCGCGAGGCAATGACGGCGACCTCGACGATCTTGCCGCCGCCGCCCATGATGTAATGGCCGAGCGCCGTGGTCTCGGCGCACCAGCCTTCCGGATAGGACGCGACCTCGATGTTGGCGCCGGTGAAGACACGGCCGTCTTCGGTGCGCAACGCCGCACCCACCGGAAACTTCGAATAGGGCGCGTAGGCCTTGGCCATGGCCTCCTGCGCGGCTTCGAACAGATCATGCGACATCTAGACGTTCTCTCCGACGATCGTGGTCAAAACCCGGCGCTTTGCGTTTTCCTGGCGCCTTTCGAGCACCAGCCGCATGTTCGACACAGTGCTCCTGGGCGCGCCCGGATCAACGTTCCTTGACATAAGGCACGCCGCCGGCGCGCGGCGGGATCGCCTTGCCGATGAAGCCGGCAAGCAGGATCACGGTCAGCACATAGGGCAGCGCCTGCATGAACTGCACCGGCACCTTGCCGATCAACGGCAATGGCGAACCCTGCAGGCGGATCGCCGCCGCGTCGAGGAAGCCGAACAGAAGACAGGCGAACATGGCGTTCACCGGTCGCCATTTGGCAAAGATCAGCGCCGCCAGCGCAATGTAGCCCTTGCCGGCGGTCATATCCTTCACGAAGCCGCCATTCTGCACCATCGACAGGTAGGCGCCGGCGATGCCGGTGAGGATACCGGTGCAGATCAGCGCCCGGTAGCGCAGCCAGGCGACCGAGATGCCGGCGGTGTCGACGGCGGCCGGGTTCTCGCCGACGGCGCGCAGCCTGAGGCCAAAGCGGGTGCGAAACAGCACCCACCAGGTGAACGGCACCATGGCGAAAGCGAGATAGACCAGGATCGAATGGCCGGACAAAAGCTCGGAATAGATCGGCCCTATAATCGGCACGTCGTGGATGGCGGCAGCACCTGGCAGAGTGATGGCCTCGAAGCGCTCGCCCGGCTGCAGCGCCGGCGTTCGCCCGCCTTGCTGGAACCAGGCCTGGCCCAGAATGATGGTCGAGCCGGCGGCGACGAAGTTGATGGCCACACCGGAGACGATCTGGTTGCCGCGATGGGTGATCGAGGCGAAGCCGTGCACCAAGGCAAAGGCGACCGACATCACGATCGCCATGCCGAGACCGAGGAAGGCCGAATGGAAGACCGAAGCGGCGGCCGCACCTGCAAAGGCGCCGACCAGCATCTTGCCTTCCAGCCCGATGTCGAAAACGCCTGCGCGTTCCGAATAGAGGCCGGCAAGGCAAGCGAGCAGCAACGGCACCGACAGGCGTATGGTCGAGTCCAGGATCTGCACGATGGCGATGAAGACGTCCATCTCAGGCGCCCTTCCCTTTGACCGCTTCGATGCCGACCGACCTTGGACTGAACGAGGCGAACAGCGCCTGGACGTAGGGCCGGAACATGTGCTCCAGCGCACCGGCAAACAGGATGACCAGGCCTTGGATGATGACGATCATGTCGCGGGAAATCGCCGGCATTTCGAAGGCGAGTTCGGCGCCACCCTGGTAGAGCATGCCGAACAGGATCGCCGCCAGCACGATGCCGACCGGATGCAGACGGCCCATCAGCGCCACGGCAATGCCGACGAAGCCGGCGCCGGAGACGAAATCGATCGCCACATTGTGCTGGTCGCCCATCACCGGGTTGAGTGTCATCATGCCGGCCAGCGCGCCCGAAATCATCATCGCGATGATGATGATGCGGGTCTCCGAAATGCCGGCATAGCGCGCCGCTTTCGGGCTGTGGCCATAGGTGCGCATCTCGTAGCCGAGCTTGGTGCGCCAGATCAGCAGCCAGACCAGGAATGCCATGAGCAGCGCCAGCAGGAAGCAGATGTTGAACGGCGCCGAGCGGATCTTGGCGCCGAACAGTTCGATGATCCAGTTGAGTTTGGGCAGTTCGGCGCCGGCGAGGAAGTTGCGCGTCTGCGGCGCCTGCGACGCTGCCGGCTTCAACGGCCCGACCAGGAGGTAGACCATGATCGAGGCCGCGATGAAGTTGAACATGATGGTGGTGATGACGATGTGCGACCCGCGCTTGGCCTGCAGATAGGCCGGGATCAGCGCCCACAGCGCACCGACGGCGGCTCCGGCGACGATCGCCAGCGCAAAGGTCAGCCACCACGGCAGCACAGTGTCGAAGGCGAGGCAGACCACGCCCACGCCAAGGCCGGCAATATAGGCCTGGCCCTCGGTCCCGATGTTGAACAGGCCGCAATGCGCGGCCACCGCCACAGACAGGCCGGTGAAGATGAAGGTGGTGGCATAGAACAGCGTGAAGGCAATGCCGGTTCCCTTGCCGAAAGCGCCCTCGACCAGGATGACGGCGGCACGAAGCGGGTTTTCGCCGACCAGCATGACGACGAAACCGGCAACGATGAAGGCCACGGACAGATTGATCAGCGGGATCAGCCCATAATCGGCCCAGGCCGGCAGTTTGGCGTAAGGCGTGCTCACTCTGCCGCCTCCTGGCGATCGATGCCTGCCATCAGCAGGCCAAGCTCGCCCTCGGTCGCCTCAGGGCCACGTTCGCCGACGATGCGCCCGGCAAACATCACCAGGATGCGGTCGGACAGCGAACGGATCTCGTCGAGCTCGACCGACACCACCAGCACCGCCTTGCCCTGGTCGCGCATGGCAATCAGCCGCTTGTGGATGAATTCTATGGCGCCGACATCGACGCCGCGCGTCGGCTGGCCGACGATCAGAACACCGGGGTCCTGCTCCATTTCCCGCGCCAGCACGATCTTCTGCTGGTTGCCGCCGGAGAAATTCGCCGTCTTCAGACGCGGATTGCCGGGCCGGATGTCATATTTCTCGATGTTGTCCTTGGCATCAGCCATGATGGCGTCGATGTTGAGGAACGGCCCTTTCAGGTAGCGCGGGTCGTCATGGTAGCCGAGGATCGAATTCTCGTTCTCCTCGAAGGCCAGCACCAGGCCGACATGATGGCGGTCCTCCGGCACATGGGCGAGCCCACGGTCGCGCAACTCGCCGGGATCGGCGGCCCCGGTCAGGTCGATCGGCTTGCCATCGAGCATCACCGAGCCGGAAACCGCGCGCCTGATGCCGGAAATCGCCTCGAGCAGTTCGGACTGGCCGTTGCCGGCGACACCGGCAATGCCGACGATCTCGCCGGCGCGGATATCGAAGGAGATGTCGTCGACCATGGTGACGCCGCGCTGGTCTTTCACCGTCAGGTTCTTGACTGCGAGCTTGACCGCGCCGGCCTCCGTCTCGCCCTTTTCGACCCGCAGCAGCACGCGCCGCCCGACCATCAGTTCGGCCAGTTCGCCGACTGTCGTCTTGCTGGTCTCGCGCGTCGCCACCATCGTGCCCTGGCGCATGACCGAGACATTGTCGGTGATGGCCATGATCTCGCGCAGCTTGTGGGTGATCAGCACCACCGTTTTGCCCTGGTCCTTCAATTGCCTGAGGATGCGAAACAGATGGTCGGCCTCGGCCGGCGTCAACACGCCCGTCGGCTCGTCGAGAATCAGGATCTCGGCGCCGCGATAAAGCGCCTTCAGGATTTCGACACGCTGCTGCAGGCCGACCGGCAATTCCTCGATGATGGCGTCGGGATCGACTTCCAGCCCGTATTCGCGCTCGAGCCGCTCCAGTTCGGAGCGCGCCTTGGCGATGCTCTTTTTCAACAGCGCATCGCTTTCGGCGCCGAGGATGATGTTTTCCAGCACGGTGAAATTGTCGACCAGCATGAAGTGCTGGTGCACCATGCCGATGCCGAGCGCGATGGCGTCGTTGGAGGTCTTGATCGACGCCGGCTTGCCGCCGACACGGATCTCGCCGCTGTCGGCCTGATAGAAGCCGTAGAGGATCGACATCAGCGTCGACTTGCCGGCGCCGTTCTCGCCGACGATGCCGTGGATGGTGCCGCGTGCGATCTCCAGATTGATGTCGCGATTGGCGTGAACGGCGCCAAAACTCTTGTTGATGCCGATCAGTTCGATTGCGGCTTGCGCCATGCAGCCTGTCCCACTCTTATTTTTTTATCGCTTGGTCAAAACGCCTAGCATGATGCCCCACCCGTGCCAATTGGCGGCGCAGTGGCCACTCTCGACAAATCCCGGTGCGCTTGTCAATTTCGAACGTGGCCGCAGACCTTCACATTCACTAATATGCAAGGGTCAACAGTCGCATCATCATGCTGCAACTGCGTGCACCAAGACCTAGGGAGTTTCGAATGATCATGCCTGTCGACCGGCTGACGACGCTGGAAATCCGCGCCGCTGAACAGGAAAAGACCATCGAGGAACTGTCGGGCCAGATCGCCGAACAGTGGACGGCGATCGAACGCATGCAGCGCAAGCTCGATGCGCTGACCGGGCGCTTCATGGCGCTGGAGGAACAATCGGCACCCGACGTGCCGATAACCAAACCGCCGCACTGGTAGCAAGGAGAAGCCGATGGCCAGTGAAAGCGATCGCGTTGCGCGGGCGGGCGATTATGTGCTTGGCCTGATGAACGATCGCGACCGCGAGCGTGCCGAGCGCGACCTGGAGATCGATCCCGCCTTCCGCGACACGGTGATACGGCTGGCCGAGCGCATGCATGTCTTCGACCGCACGGGGCGGCCCTCGGGCGACGGCGATCGCTGGCGGCTGATCTCGCAACGCATCGCCGAACTGCCGCAGATGCGTGTGGTCGGCCAGGGCGAAGCGAAGCCGGTGATCAGCAGGCTGGAGCGGAAGCCCTATGGCGTCGGCGTGCATTCGCTCGGTGGCCGACGCGGCGCCGTCATCGCCATCGCGCTGATCATGGTATTCGCGCTGGGTTATCTCGTCGGACAGCTATAGGCCGAGTTCGCGCGACATCAGCAGCATCGGGTAGCCGTCCTGCTCAAACGACTCGACCACTGCCCAACCGAGCCCGGCATAGAAGTCTCGCGCCACCCAGGTATAGAGGTAGGTCCTCTCCACACCGATCGCGGTTGCATGCGCTTCGATGGCTGCAACCAGCGCGCGGCCGATCCCTTTGCCGCGGTGGTCGCTATCGACGACCAATCCCGCCAGCCAAGGCGTCAGTTCATGCGCGGGTTCAAGTTCGTGGCGAACCAGCAGGCAGGTCCCGACCGGGACGTCCCTTATCCGCGCCACAAGCGCCGCCTCGAAGCCATCTCCGTTGAGCAACTCGCGAAGCCCGGCGACGTCCTCATTCAGCGTTCTTGCGCTGCCCTCGAAAAAGGCGGCGATGCGCAGTCGCGCCACTGCATCAACATCGCGTTCGGTCATCGGTCCGATGGTCGGCTTCACTCTCGCCTCTCAAGTTGCGGCCCCCGTCAAACCCAAAAACAAAACCGCCGGACTCTCGCCCGGCGGTTTCAACTCTAATGGATACAGATCAATACGGGCAGGCGTTGTCGGCGGTGTAGTCGTGCACCTGGATCGTGCCGGCGATGATGTCGGCCTTGGCCTTTTCGACGGCAGCCTTCATTTCGTCGGTGACCAGCGCCTTGTTGTTGTCGTCCATGGCGTAGTCGACGCCGCCCTCCTTGAGGCCGAGATTTTGCAGGCCGCCTTTGAAGGTGCCGTTCTTGCCGTCCATGAAGGCGGTGTAGACGGCCACGTCGACGCGCTTCAGCATCGAGGTCAGCACCTTGCCGGGCTGCAGGCCGTTCTGGTTGGAATCGACGCCGATGCCGAGCTTGCCGGCATCCGCCGCCGCCTGCAGCACGCCGACGCCGGTGCCGCCGGCCGCGGCATAGACGACGTCGGAGCCCTGGTCGATTTGCGTCTTGGCAATTTCGCCGCCCTTGGCCGGATCGTTCCACGCCGCGGGCGTGTCACCGGTCATGTTCTGGATGACATCGGTCGCACCGGCCGCCTTGGCGCCGCCGACATAGCCGCATTCGAACTTGCGGATCAGCGGAATGTCCATGCCGCCGATGAAGGAGACCTTCTTGGACTTCGAGGCCATCGCCGCCAGGATGCCGACAAGATAGGAGCCTTCGTTTTCCTTGAACACAAGCGAACGGACATTGGGCATATCGACGGCATCGTCGATGATGGCGAAGTTGAGATCGGGATATTCCTTCGCGACCACCTTCAGCGCATCCTCCCAGGCAAAGCCGGCCATGACGATCGGGTTGCGGCCGTCCTCGGCGAAGCGGCGCAGCGCCTGCTCGCGTTGCGAGGCGTTCGACACTTCGAACTCGACATAGGCGGTGCCGGTCTCGGTCTTGAACTTTTCGGCGCCGTGATAGGCAGCCTCGTTGAAGGATTTGTCGAACTTGCCGCCGAGATCGTAGAGGATGGCCGGCTGGACATCCGCGGCGAAAGCCGGAAGAACCATTGCGGTTGCGGCCAGGAGGCCGAGAACGATACGTTTCATGTGATCCACACCCTGTCGGTTATTTTTTTCCGTTACGCGCCGCCCGTCTGCCCGGTTCTCCGGCAGGCATGCGGCATCAGCCAGGAGTGTACTCCCCTCCCGCTCAAGGCAATCTGGCACGGCCCGAAACAAAATTCACGCGGAATTTTGACCTTTTGGAAAAGCATGCCCCCCGTTGGAAAAACATGCCCAATGCGGTGACAGCTGTGGACGATTGCCGCGTTCTCGTCGCAAGTCCGCTGGGACACCCCATCAGCCCGGCGCGAATTCTCCGCCGCGCCGCCGGCGCCGGTAGCCGACCGCATAGAGGATGAAGGCAAGCACCGCGAACACGGCAAACCCCGGCTGGGCAAGCACCCAGGCGATGCCGCCATCCCATATCATCGGATTGACCTTGGCGCGCACGAAGGTCTCGAAGGCCGCGCGGGTGTCGGGCGAAACCGCCAGCCAGCTCGAATTCAGCGGCGTCATGACCAATGTGGAAGCCGCCACCGAGCGCGTCGCGTCGAGCACGGCCATGATGACGGCGACCGAGAGTGCGATCATGGCCGCGAGGCGAAACAAAAAACGCAACATCGAAATCTTCCCCGGTCCTCAAGTTCCTCCCGAGGACCTTCCGGTCAAGGCGAGGAATAGAATGCGCACGCCCGGCGTGCAATCACCATACACGAATTTGAAGCCTATCGCCCGCCTATATGGCCACCTTTCGGCTCCGCCGATGGACGAGCCAGATGCCGAGGACGCCGCCGCCAATGGCCCCGACCACCAGCCCGGCAAGGCCGATGAACACCGCGAAGTAGCCGCAGCCGCCTTCGAAACAGCTGATGTCGGTGGCTTCGGCGATCCCCGCGC
This sequence comes from Mesorhizobium sp. M0029, assembly GCF_040323735.1. Classification (NCBI taxonomy): domain Bacteria; kingdom Pseudomonadati; phylum Pseudomonadota; class Alphaproteobacteria; order Hyphomicrobiales; family Phyllobacteriaceae; genus Mesorhizobium; species Mesorhizobium sp. M0029. The sequence continues at coordinate 29,360 of NZ_JAMYVF010000030.1, read as the reverse complement.
CGAGCGCGAAGCCGGCGACGGCGCCGACGACGGCGCCGAGGGTGATGCCGGCCAGCGCGGCGACGATCGAACTAAAGGCTGACGGTGCCTGCGCTTCCGGCCTTGCATAAAAGGCCTTGGCCTCGTCGCCGCGGCGCAGCAGGTAAATGCAAAACAGGCCGATGACGATTTCGGTGGCGGCGATCGCAAGCTCCTTGGCGGAGACGGTGAAATCGGGCACGGTCAGCGCATAGACCTGCTCGGCCAGCCGCCAGGCGATGGTGGTGATCTGCCAGATGGTGAAATGACGCGGAAAGCGCGCGGAACGGCTTAAGGCGAGGCCGAGCAGATAAAGCCCCCACACGATGGTGACGATGTCGAAGGCCAGTCCGCCAAGCACGAAATAGAAGACCCTGTCCGGCAGGCCGGAACTCTCGAACAGCCACCGCGCCGAGACCAGCCAGTAGACCGACCATGCCATGACGAAGAGGAGCCAGACCACGGGCACGAAGGACAGCCCGCTGTCCGGAGGCCCTGCGGGCGTCAGCCCGCCTGGCATGCCTCCGGCCGGCGTTCCGCTGGCCGGCTGTTCATTGCTCAATGTCATGTCTGGACGTTGCCCCCGCAAAGCCTCCGCCGCACTCGACAGGTGGCGAGGGGCGAAGTCAAGCGCGGCCGGCCCTGCCGCCTTGCCCGTGCACACCATTCAGAACCGAAGCGCCTTAGAAGCGGAGCCGTTCAAAGCCCCGCGAAACGATGCATGGCCGGCAAAGCGAATAGACTGCCGTTATGGCTTGGCATTCGGCGCCGGATCGACTAGATGAGCCCCGCGCCTGTTTGATTGACGGGCGCCGGGAAGGGCATCCGCTGGTTGGCGGTGTCCATCAAGCGGGTCTTCCCGCAAATCCCAAAGGGATGCATCTCCCCAACCCGCGTGGCAAAACCGGCCGGGCGCGAATGCAAGGACGGAGAGGTGGCCGAGTGGTTGAAGGCGCACGCCTGGAAAGTGTGTTTACGGGAGACCGTAACGCGGGTTCGAATCCCGCTCTCTCCGCCATTATCAAGCCATTGAAACCGCTGCGATTTCCCTTCCCAGCGGGTGCGGCTGACTTTACTTCACATGCTCGCCCTGGGTTGTCCCGGATTATCTGACGCCTGATCGTCTGTTGCGCCCGCTCATCGCGATAGCGTTGTTCTCGTCCGCCTATATGGCCGAGGTCGTGAGAGCCGGCCTTCAGGCGATCCCGAAGGGCCAGTACGAAGCGGCCAAGGCGCTCGGGATCGGCTACTTCGACATGATGCGCCTGATCGTCCTCCCTCAGGCGTTGACGATCGTCATACCGAGCATCGTCTCGACCTTCATCGGTCTGTTCAAAGACACGACTCTGGTCGCCATCGTCGGCATCGCGGATTTCCTGAAGGCCGTCGAAACGGCGCGCGTCGATCCGAACTGGGCAGGCCCGACGATCTCATCAACCGGCTACCTCTTTGCGGGGCTGGTCTACTGGAGCTTTTGCTTCGGCATGTCGCGTTACTCGCAATCTGTGGAGCGCCAATTGGCGCGTGGCCACAAATCCTAGGAGGCGCTGATGATGCCGCAAGCAATGCCCGCGGCAAGGTGACTATCAAATGGCTTGTGCAGACACGCCCGCATCGGCGCATGGGCAGCGACATATCGCGGGAATAGATTTCGACCAGATCCACGACCGTCGGCAGTTCGGATCCGTCAAATGGGCCAACCAGTGGGACGAGTTCTCTCCCCAGGTCGAGGGCCAGGACCTGCTGTCGCTGTGGACGGCGGATATGGACTTCCGCGCTCCGGAAACCGTCATCGCGCGACTGCGCGAGGCTGCGGAGCATGGCATTTACGGCTACACACGCCGCGATCCGCGCCACTATGAGATCGTGCAATCGTGGTTCGCGCACCGGCACAACTGGTCGCCGAAACTGGAGACCTTGCTTCCCGCGCCGGCGATCATGCCGTCGGTGGCTGCGATACTGCGAACCTTCACCAAGCCCGGTGACGGCGTCATTGTGCAGTCGCCCGTGTACTCGCCCTATTTCGAAGTTGTTCAGGGAAACGGGCGGGTTCTGCTTACGAACCGGCTGAGGCTGCAGAACAACAGATATGAACTCGATCTGGATGATTTCGAGAAACTGGCGGCCGGCGGTGCCAAGGCATTCCTGCTGTGCAATCCTCACAACCCTGCCGGAATGGCCTGGACACGCGAAGAATTGGCGGCGCTCAACGACATCTGCGAGCGCCATGGCATCCTGGTCATATCCGACGACATTCACTGCGACATAAGGTTGTCGGATCGTCCCCACATCGTCTTCTCCTCCATCTCGGAAGATGCTGCGGAGAAATCGTTCATCTGCACCGCTCCAACGAAGACTTTCAATCTTGCCGGGGTTCCTTCGGCAATCATTTCGGTAGCCAGCAAAAAGCGCCGCGAGGCGCTTCTTGCCGCAATGCAGGCGTCATTCATGGTGAATGCGAACTTTTTCGGCCGCCTGGCTTTGGAGGTTGCTTACAGCAGCGGCGCGCCGTGGCTCGACCAACTCACGCGCTACATCGCCGGCAACATCGATCTGGTTTGCGAGTTCGCCGGTGAACACCTTCCAGGCATCACGCCCATGCGGCCCGACGCATCGTTTCTGGTGTGGTTGGACGCGTGCGCGCTCGATCGCCGAGTGGGTGGGATTCAGAAGTTCTTTGTCGATTGGGCCGGGGTTAATCTCTACGACGGCCGCGTCTATGGGCGTGGCGGCGAAGGCTTCATCCGCCTGAATGTCGGCTGCCCGCGTCCTCTGCTGCGCCAAGGGCTGGAGCGCATGTCCAGCGCGCTGGCATCCCTGTGATCGAGCCCCAGGGTGCTTCGGATGCGAGCCTGGTACTTGATGCCGGCAGCCGGTAAGGAAACGTCCGAGGGCCGACGAGCCGGGTGGCCCGCAAGTCCGGATCCATAACCGTGCCGGACACGACCCTCAAGCCAAAGTCGACATGTCCATCTTGATCGCCGCTACCATTTCACAGCGAACCCGAGCTTGGCGCCCAGGGCGTGGCTATCGCCAAAATCCTTGAGGCTTGTCCGCGCTGTCCCTTCTCCGAAGACTGCGTAGCGGCCGTCCGCCCAGCTCAGCGAGCCACCAAGGCCGACACCGCCCCACAGCGCCTGATTTTCGCTGACCAGTTTCGTGCCAGACACATCGACATCATTTCCGTCGAGGAAGTCGTAGTAAAGGTTGCCGAGCCCGTAAATGTGCGTACGGCTGACTTGCCCCGCTTCGTCCACCCACTGGTCTTCATAGTCCGCGGAGAGGCCGAGGCGGCCAACGAGGCTGTTGCTGCTGCCGGGCGACACGACGGCGCCAAACGGGTCGGTGAACGCGTCGAAGTCGACCGAGGAATAGGCAAGCTGGGCTTGGGGCGTCAGCGACCAGTTGCCGTTGAGGGCGATCTTCTGTCCGGTCTCCACGCTCAGCCCGTAGGCGAAACCGTTGTTGCCGTCCGCAAGCGTGGTGCCCAGCGTGGCCGACCGGATGTCACTGTCGTACCATGTCGCCTCGGCCTGCGCGTCGACGTAGAAGCCACCGCTGCCGAACCAGGTGAGCGTGCTGCCGACGCCGTAGCCGGTGGCAGCGATCGACCCTGCCCCGAAGATCGAGGACACGTCCGACGACGCGGTTCCGTAGTGGGCCGTAATCCCTCCGATCAGGGTACCGGCGTCGCTTTCGTGCAGCAGGCCATCGACGCCGGCCTGCAGCTTCCAGGTGGTCACGTCATAGTTCGTGCCGGAGGTCGACGTCTCCGGCTTGATCTCGGCATGGGCAGCTTCGATGCGCGCCCATATCGCCTTGCCGTCGACCGAGCCCTGGCCTGGCAGGTCCGCACCTTGCGGCGTAGCACCCTCGCCCCACGACCGATTGCCAATGCGTTGCTGCATGGTGCCCAGTTCATTGAAGGCCTGCAGCACCCCTTCATAGGCCTCGTACAGAGGCACGCCGGGCGAATAGAGCGGCTGCGGATCGGGATCGCCGTTGACCAGGGCCGAGCGCAGATACCAGTCGCCATCGGCCGGTGTGCTGACGCCGTTCTTGTAGAGCCTGTATGCGTAGGCGCCCGCGACGACCGCTGCATCGCCTTCGAAGGTATAATTGCCGTCGAGCGAGAAGCTGCCGTTCGAGACGCCGCCGACGTCGACGATCTTGATGCCTCCGACCGTTTGGGCGCCCGACCCGCCGAAATTGACGACCTGAAGGGTACCAGTCCCTGACGTGTTGCCGGCGATCACCAGCATATTGGTCGGCGAACCGTCACCACCGAGCGCCGTGTTGAGGATGACGGCGCCGCCATTGCCGATATAGTCGCCGCTGACGGTAAGTGTGTCGCCTGGGTCGCCACCCGCGATGCGCACCGTTCCGGCGTTGCTCAGCCCCGCAATCGTCTGGGACGTGCCGGCAAGATCGAGCGTGGCGCCCGAGGCGACGGAAAACTGCGAGGAGGAACTGAACGCGTTCGCAGCGCCCGCGGCAAGGGTGCCGCCGCTGACCGTAGTGGCGCCGGTAAAGCCTGAGTTGTCCAACGCAAGCAGCAGCGTGCCTTGGCCGTCCTTGATGAACGTACCGGCGCCCGAGAGCACGCCGGCATAGCTGGCGGAGGCGACTTGGTCGAATGTGAAGGAGGCGCCGGCGCCGATCGCGACATCGCCACCGAAGCGCTCGGCTGCCGAGACGAGGCCGCCTTGATTGACGGTCCAGTCCAGCAGCGACGTGCCTGACAGCGTCAGCACGCCGGCGCCATCCTTCATCATTGCGCCGGTGCCGGAGATATCGCCGGCGAAGCTGGCGTCCGCCGCCTGGTCGAACACGACAGTGCCGGAATTGCCGATGTCGCCACGAATCGAGGTTGCATCGCCGACCAGCGTGCCAGCGCTGACCAACGTGTTGCCGCCATAGCTGTTCGTTCCCGTAAGCGTCAGCGTGCCGGCGCCGGTCTTGGCAAGGCTGCCAGCGCCAGAGATCGCACCGGACAAGGTCAGGTCGGCCACAGTGTCGAAGGTGCCGCCGGCCGACGAAAGCGTGACGTCGCGCGCCGAGCTGAACGCCGCTGTGTTGCGCAGCGTCCCGCCGGAGAGCGTCAGGCCGCCAGCGGCAACGCCAAGATTGTTGTCGGCTGAAACAGATAGCACGCCGCCCAGGACGGAGGTGCCGCCCGTGTAGGTGTTGGCGCCGGACAGCACCAGCGTGCCCGCATCGGTCTTGGTCAGGCTGCTGGTCCCGGTTAGCACGGAGGCGATGGTGGCGGTGTAACCTGCTCCGGCCACCGTGCCGTCGCCGACCCGAATGATGCTCTCGCCGCCAGCGCCATCAAGCGTGATGGCGTCGCCTTCGATGCGGTAGCCATCGGCGGCGAATTGCATGCCCGTAATCGCAAGCGCGCCGGCGCTGCCGTCGGCGATGACGGTGCCGCCGAGCGTCTGGAAGATGGCGAAGCCGGGCTGCGGCTTCATCGCGCCAGTTACCAGGCCGGTGCTCGTCGTCCAGTTCAGGCTTGTCGCCGTCCACGTGCCGTTGCCGCCGTCGACCAGATCATTGTTGGCGTTGCCGGCCGCGTCACCATCCCAGAAGAGCAAGTCGGTGCCGACGCTGCTGACGAGATTGACCTGGTTGGCGACGGAGGTCTGCACCGTCAGGTCGGCGGCCGTGACACCGGCCGGCAGATTGCCGAGCTCGAGACCATTGTCGGTGAGGGCGCCGCCATAATTGATGAGCCGGTAGACGCCAGGCCCGAAGCCGCCGACATCGGTGATGTTGAGGCTGCCGTCCAGCGTCAGCGCGCCGGTCACCTCGATCAGGTCGTTGACACCGCCGCCGACAATGCCCGCCTGGCCGAGCTCGTAGTCGAGCATAGAACCGGAGCTCAGGCTGAGCGATCCGACCGTAAGCGTGCCAGGGCTGGACCCCGGCGCCAGCACACCGCCATCGGCGACGATCACCGCGCCGCCGATCGAGCCGGAGCCGCCCAGCGTGCCGCCGCTGTTTACCGTCGTTTCGGTGCTGCCGAGCGAGCCCTCGACGATAAGCTTGCCGCTGTCGACGGTGGTGCGGCCGGAATAGGTACTGTCGCCCTTGAGCACCAGGGTGCCGGCGCCCTCCTTGTAGACGCCGCCCACGCCGCTCAGCTCGCCATTGGCGGTCAGCGTCGTACCCGCCGCCGCGCGGAAGTAGCCATAGGCGGAAGTGAGGTTGACATCGCGGCTCATGGCGAAGCTTGCTGTCGTGCCGAGTTCGCCGCCGTCGAGTGTCAGCAGGCCCGTCGCGGCACCCAGATTCTGGTCCGACGCGACCGAGATGCTTTTGCCGGTCCCGACCTTGGTGCCGCCGCTGTGGGTGTTGGCACCGGTCAGCGTCAGAGTGCCGAAGCCTTCGATGTCGACGCTGCCCGAGCCGGAGATATTTCCGCCGAAGGTGTGGGGGCCGAGGTCGAGAAACGAGACAGCGCCGTTGTCCAGGATGTCGCCACGGATCGCCACGGTGTTGCCGGCAAGCGTTCCTGCATTGACGATGTTGCCACCCGTATAGTTGTTGGACAAATTGCTGACGTTGAGCGTGCCGGCGCCGCTCTTGACCAGTGTGCCGGTGCCGGTCACCTGGCCTGACACGTCCAACTGCGTGCCTGCCACCGTGTCGAACCCGCCGGTCGAATTGATCAGGACATTGCGATTGGTGGCGAAGCTGGTGGTCGTGCGCAACGTGCCGCCGTCGAAGGTCAAGCCGCCCGAGAGGGCGCCCAGATTGTTGTCACTCGAAATTTGCAGGGTCCCGCCGGACAAGGTCCAAGGCGTGACGGCAGTTGTCGTCCCCGTTAGGGTCCAGGTGCTGTTTCCGGTTTTCTCGTAGAACCCAAACCCGTCATATTTGGCGCCAGCGCCGATCTGCGACACACCGAAACTGGCGCTGATATCGCCACCCAGCTTGAATGTATCCGCGGCGCTGAAAGCGACCACATTGCCTGTGATGGTGGAGCCGGCCTGAATCTCCAGCGAATTGACACCGCCGGTGAACTGGATGGCTTTGCCGGCTGCCGGCGTTCCGCCACCGGTGCCGACGGCACCGCCGCTGATCGTACCCGCATTGATGACCGCGATGTTGGCGCCCTTGATCCCTGCGGCGCCATCGCCGCCTGCCAAGGAGCCCTGACCGCCACTGCCGCCAACGATCGTCGCACCTAGCTTGTTGATGACGGTTCCACCTGAAAGCAGCAGAACAGCGGCGCCACCGTCCCCACCGCCGCCGAGAACTGTTCTTCCACCGGCACCCCCGAGCAGATTCCCGCTGTTCTGGATTGTCCCGCCGCCCATCAGGACGATGGCAGCTGCGCCGCCGCCAGCACCTGCTTGGACCCCAATTGTGGAAAGACTCGTGCCGCCGGTAACGCTGCCGCCCGCCTCTACAAACACGTTTGCGGACGAGAATATGCCGACGCCGCCGCCACCGCTGCCGCTGTTGCCATTGGTCCCACCTCGGCCGCCAGTGCCACCACTCACCGATCCTGTGCCAGTGACTGTAACGTCGGCCGTGGCACTGACGCCCACACCGCCACCGCCACCGCCGCCGCTCCTGACGACGCCATTCGTGCCAGGGGAGCCCAAAGCGCCGGCCCGGCCGCTGATGCTGGTTGCAATGGTCCCGTCTGTCGAGATGACCAGACCCGTAGCACCAGTGGCACCGGCAACGCCATTTGGGTTGTTGGCTGTCCCACTTACCGCTCCCGATCCTCCTGGCGCCCCGTCACCCGTCGTGAGGTCAATGCCGCCACCACCGCCACCAGCGGTCGCGCCATTGGCGGCATTCTGACCCGTGGCACTCGCGAGCGCGCCGTCAACGCCACCTTGTCCAGCGCCTGCGCTGCTGCCATTGCCGCCATCGGCCCGAGCTGGCGCGGCGCTCAGCGCAAGGGCAACAGTTAGGATCGTCAAGGCGGAAGTGCCGGAGCGAAGCGACACGACTTGCGGCAAGCGCGCGAGATGCAAAACCCAAAACCCATCACGCGCAATCCGCTCCGCCATGCCTAAGCTCCCTGATTCCTGAGTGCGCGAAGGCAGCATGAAAGCTATTCGCCCGCAAGAAGTTTATAGTCGTGAGAGCTACCAAGAAGCTAACGGTGATCAGTAAAATGAAGTCTGCGACTTTTGAGCGACAGAAAATAGTCAATATTAGATATAGCTTATTAAACAGAGACCTTACGGAATCGCGAGAACAATCTCGCTGCATGAATTTATGCGGAAACGTTCGGACCTCCTGGGCCCAGCCGATCCCATCGGGCGGAGGTGAGTTTCGCCTCTACGGGGGCGATGAGGCGCTAGGCTGCCCCTTGGGCGACCCTCACTATCCTGCAAGAAGTGATTCTGTAATCGACTCCCACTCTGCGTCTAGCTTGCCAGTTGCCACAGGCTGCCCGGCGCGGCGGTACCAGTAGGCTGCATTAGAAAGGTCGCCTTCTTTGCGGTGCAGATAGGCATGAACCCATACAGAGGCCGGATCAGATTCGTTGGCCTGCACACACTCATGCGCCCGCTCCCAATCGCCCTGTCTATCCCACCATAGAGCGTGGAGCGCCATCCCAAGATTCGCCGGGGGCTCTACACCCTGAAGGGTCGCACGGAACTCGTCGATGTCCATAGTTACCTCGCCTCTGGCTACGCCGGTCCTGTCCCGTTCCGTGCAACGAAATGCGCCCTCTGCCGGTGATTTGCTCTGTCGACTTTAGCAATGGCTCTGGCGATCCTCAGCGGAAACGGGGTTTTCGCTCGGCAAAGGCCGCATCAAGGGCTTCCAATTGACGAATGCTCGTCGCAGGGCTGCTTCCTGCTTCTAAGCTTCTTGGACGACAGAAGCTGCCACGGAAACCGAAGGCGCTTCCAGGCTCCATGTTATGCCATGCGGACCGTGTTCGAGAATTCCCTGCCCACTAACCGCTGCGGGCGCGACCCGCTTCAGCACCACGGTTCCAAAGCCACCTTGTCCGACAGTCTGAACCTGCGGCCCATCGGTTTCGACCCAGGTGAGGTGAAAGAGCCTCGAAGCACCGGAACCGGTGATGCCCCATGTGACCGAGATCCGGCCCTTGTCCCCTGAGAGAACCCCGTATTTGGCCGAGTTGGTCGCCAGTTCGTGGAAGGCAATCCCGAGATACTGAACTGCGTTGGGACTGAGCACCAATGATGGGCCCGACATTTCGATCAAATCCCCCCGCGGGAAAGGCTCGACCTGGGCCGCCAAGAGGTCGCTGATCGTGGCACCCTTCCAATCCGCCGATACAAGCAGGTCGTGAGATCGTGACAACGCCATGATGCGCTCGCGCACCTGGGTTTCAAATTGTTTTGGCGTCTCCGATCGCTTGTTGGTCTCCCGGATCATCGACAGGATGACCGAATACTGGTTTTTCACCCGGTGGTTGACCTCGCGCATCAGCATGCGGATGCGATATTCATTCTCCTTCGTCGACGTGATGTCTCGCGCTATCTTCGATGCGCCGGTGATCTGCCCGGTTGCGTTACGCACGGGCGATATCGTCAGTGAAACCGGAACCAGGCTGCCATCCTTGCGCTGGCGGGTCGTTTCGAATGGTTCGACGCGCTCGCCGCGGCGAATGCGTTGGAGAATGCGGGGTTCCTCGTCCTGATGGTCTTCGGGGATCAGCATGGTCACCGACCGGCCAATCGCTTCGTCGGCGGTATAGCCGAAAAGCCGTTCGGCGCCCTGGTTCCAGCTTTTTATGATGGTGTTGAGATCCTTGCTGACGATCGCGTCAAATGAGGATTCCACGATCGCTGAGAGGTGCTGCCTGGTTTCTTCGGCACGTTGGCGGTCCGTCAGGTCCAGCAGCATGTTTACGGCGCCGATCAGAGCGCCGTGCTCGTCCCGCAGCGGTGTCGGGTAGGGCAGGAACGGAAAAAACGATCCGTCGGGACGTTGCGCAACAGCTTGCTGATTGCGGACCGGCCTGTTCTCCTTGAGCGCAATGGCCATCGGGCATTCATCGTGCGGCAATTCCTTGCCGTCGGCAGTGAACAGCTTGAACGTCACGCACCATTTATCCTTGCCGATTTCAGGCTCCCTGCCTGCCAGATCGGCCGCGGCGCGGTTGTAGTAGGTGATCGTCCCATCCTGATCGGTCGTGTAGATGGCGACGGGTAGGCCGTCGAGTATCTGGTGATAGGTACTGTCATGCTGCCTGAGCTCCGAGCGGGTGTGCACCAAGTCGGTTACATCGACCGTGAAGCACCGGGTGTTGATCAGCTTGCCGTCCCGGAAATGTCCGCTTGAGGTGACTTCGACGTGCTTGATCGATCCATCGCTGGCCCTCAATCGCGCCGGATATCTTACGATCTTCTCGCCATTGGCAAGGCGACCCAAAATGTCCTCTATGACGTCCCGGTCGGGATAGAACTCGGCGATGTGGCAACCGAGGTAGTCCTCTGCGGGATAGCCGAGAAGGTCGAGCTCAGCCTGGTTGGCATGCACGATTACGCCGTCTGCGTTCACCAGATGGAGGGCAACGGCGCCGTTTTCGAAGAAATCCTTGTAATCGAAATCCAGACCGTCATTGCTGGACACCCCCGGGTTTTCGAAGGCGACAACATTCGCCTGTGTTGCTTCATGCATCCCAAACACCTTGTCCAGTCCAACCAAATATAATGCGGCTTGGATCAGTTGGTTCCCATTGCTCGCGGTCTCGACCCGCTGCGTACGGGAACCGGACCCTAAAAGGGTCGTAGCCTCGACTCGTCTTCCATCTACAAACGTGCGATCATCCGCGCATGGGCAAACCCTTGGTCCTTGTCGTCGACGACGAAGCCTTGATAGCACTGGATATGGAGTCCACTCTTTCGGAGGCGGGCTTTGCCGTGGCATTGGCGGCGACATGTTCCCAGGCGAAACGTTTTCTTGCGGACCATACCCCCGCCGCAGCGATCCTGGACGTCAGGCTGTCGGACGGCGAGGCTGTTGACGCGGCAAAAACCTTGGCAGGGCGGGCGGTTCCTTTCATCGTCTATTCCGGCTTGGGGCTCGAGGAAACCCCCGAAGCGTTCTCGTCTGGCGTAAGAGTGATGAAACCCGCCGGACCTGCAGAGGTGGTCCGGGCTCTCAAAGCGATGACCGCCGGGCAGCAGAAGGCGACGGGATAGCCGTGCTCTGAGCACCTTCGGTCTAAACTAGCCAGGCGCTGCCGGAGCAGCTGCCGTGCCTCACGGAGCAGCGAATTGCGGCCGGTGCCGATCAGGCGAACAAGGTCGCGCCCGTGATCCTCGGTGATGCCGGTCTCCCTGGCAATTGACAGCACCAGTGCTTCTTCCCTTCCACTTTCTTAGGGTCGTGCGTTGCCCGTGCTGATCATGCCTTCTCCATCGGCTCAACGCCAAGATCTGAGAGAGACTCATTCCTCGACGCACGGTCAACCTCGTTGTGCCGCGTTTGAACGACAGAGATAGCGGCTCAATTATTGCGTTGCGAGGATCGATCCTGGCACAGCCAAGTGGCCGGTCCGTTCTCACGATAATGCGCCCGGCGCAGGGACGGCGCCAGCACGGGCCAGATCGACCAGACAGATTGAGCAGTCCTATGCCTCTCCGAACTCGGTTTCGTTTCTTGACGTCGGGTGCCGCTCGTAGTCAACGGGCGGCGGCAGGAGCATGATTTCGGTCTCCTTGCGGCCGAACTCTCGGCCGATCTGGAACGCCGCGTAGATCGCGCCGAGGCGGATAAGGAATCTAAGCATGGGGGTTCTCCTTCGATGTTAGGAACCGCAAGGCCGCGAGATTGTTCCATGGTTTGCGAGTGGGGACGATCTTGCCGTCTCACCAGGCATTCCAGCGCCGGCGCGGCAATCTGAGACATGCGGTGCGGCTAGGCTGTTGCGGCCGTTGCCTGGGCCGGGATCCGTTTTCGAGGGGCCGGACGGCGTCTATCGCGGCGTTTCGAAACGACTTTGAGGGGAACGGCCGGCGCTGGAGAAAGTGCGCCAAGCACAGCGTTGACCATGCCGTGCGCTACGAAATCGGCGCTGATGTCGGCGGCCAAAGCTTGCCTTTCTTGCCCGACATCGCCCTGCTCCGCGTCTGACCAGAACACAATCCCAATTCTCAAACCTGCCTTGGCGCGCTTCAGTCTCCGGACCAGAAAGCGGGCATGCTTGAGCGAATCCCGGTTCAGGAAACCGACCACGACGGTGTCGATCGCCTCTAGTTCGAGACGACGAATACCTGCCGGCTCCATATCGACAAAACTGGCCTTCGCCACCGTAGCACCTTGCACCTCCAGCACCTGAGCGAGCATGGCGGCAGCGGCATCGTCGAGTTCGCCGCGACCGCCGGCACAAAGCACCGACATGTCCTTGCCGTCGGGCAGCTCGATCTCTTCCTCTTCGACGCCATCTGTTTCCCTGCTCGCGCTCCCTTCCGCGGTGGTTGTCGGCGCATCTTCCTCGCTTGCCTCTTCCTGTGCATCGTCGGCAAGATTTGCCACAAGAATTTGGGCGCTCGCCGCCACCTGCCTTCGCTGTTGATCGCCCATCACGCCACGCATGCGGTCCTGCTCGCCCAACAGGAGTGCAGGAATGGCGACAGTGTCGTAGAAATCGATCAGGTACTTCTCCTCGAGGATCTCCTCGGCATGGTCAGTGGCCTCGTCGGGATCGCCGGCCAGGAGCCGTTGATAGAGCCGGGCGTGAGATTCAAGGACGGGCTCGTTGCCAAACAGGACGTCGAGAAATTCGAACTGCGGAACATGTCGCCCGAGGACGACGAGGCAAACTGTCAGCGGCGTCGAAAGGACCAGGCCGAGCGGCCCCCACAACCATGTCCAGAAAATTGCCGCAACGATGATTGCCAAAGGAGAAAGTCCCGTGCGCGAGCCATAGAGCCACGGTTCGATGACGTTGCCGGTTACCAATTCCATGACGACAAACAGTGCGGCGGTCCACAGCACCAGCGACCAGCCGGGCGCAACCGCCAAGGCCAGAAACAAGGGCAGCAGCATGCCGATAACAGGGCCGATATAGGGAACGAAGCGCAGCGCCAGTGCCAGCAACCCCCACAGCAGCGCGTTGGGAATGCCGAGCACCCAAAGGCCAATTGCGATTGGTATCGCGTAGACGATATTGACCACCAATTGCATGATCAGATAGCGGCCAACCCGTTTGCCGGCATCCTGCAATGCCTGCGTTGTGCGATGGAGGTCGCCATAGCCGACGAGGCGGATAAACCGGTCGCGCAGATCCTCGCGCTCAAGCAACATGAAGATGACGACGATGATGATCAGGCCAGCTGATGCCAGCGGGCTGATCAACGGTCCGATGATGTTCTGCAATACCTCCAGAGGTCTCTCGCGGGCGACGATCTCGACGGGAACAGGCTCGCGCCGGGGCTTGTCGGCCGCAGGCGGCGCCACATCCTGCTTGTCGATCTCCTGACCGACGCGCTCGATCACCCCGCTCAGCCTGGCAATTATGCCGCCACCAACGCCCGTCTCCTTGAGGGAACGTACCTTGGTCAGAATGTTTGTCTGGTAGACGGAAATGTTCTGAGCAAGCTCGCTTACCTGGGTCGCAACAATGAAGCTGAACAGGCCCAGGGCCGCGAATGCGCCAATCACGCTCAGAAGCACTGCGGGCAGCCGAGGCAAGCCGACACGCTTCAGTGCGGAGACCATCGGCACCAGCGCAAAGGTCAAAAGCAGCGCGATGGCAATGGGAAGGAACACCTCACGACCGAAATACAGCGCAGCTACCGTCGTGACGATGGTTGCCACGGTAGGCAGAGCTGTGCGCGGATGGGCATTGCCTGCCGCAAGAATCCGTCCTAGCCCCCGCTCGGACGATGAGATGTCGTTTCGACGATTGGCAGCCACGTGATTCCCCCGTTTCCTAGCGATAGTTAGACCCATTCGCCTGCCGGGCAATGTTTAGCAGGGCCGAATACATACGTTTTGCGGTTTTGCGCCCTGGGCGCTGTGCTCCGACGGTTCAGTCGATATCGTCGGAGCCGCAAATCTGTGGTAAAGCCGCCGCCCAACCAACCAAAGGACGACATCTGTGAGCGAACCGACTGTGGCCGAAGCGACCGAAAGTATCTATGCCTCGCTGCGGGCGGACAATGCCGACATCGACGCCCATATCGCGACGCTCAAGGCTGCGCTGACACGAGAGGGCGCAAAACAGGCGGTGTTCGATCCGGCAAAATTGGCCCAGAACAACCGCTCGGGCCGTAAGTTGATGCAGGCTTATTTTCGCCAGCGCGGCGTGAGCGTGAGGTTTTCGGACCAGTAGCGCGCGGCAGCTTGGGGGAACCGCGCCTCGACGGACGGTCCGTATCTCGCTCGCTCCGCCCTGCGGCGGACTTTCGTCAATCGTAGGCGAATGGCCGCATCGCCCTGCCCAGGTCGGTGTCGCCCCCTACCCCTGCAGCTCTTGACGGAAACCGGTGCCTCCTGTTTGAGGGTGACCAGGACGTTTGCTGCATGGGGAGATGGGCAAGGGTGGGCAAACAGTGAAGCGCGTTCTTCGGATGCTTGCCGCGGCGATCATCGCGTCCGGGGCGACCGGCTGCACGAGCATTTCCTACTACGCGCAGTCGTTGCAGGGTCACGCGCAGATCATGGCCGCCCGCAAAAATATTGCAAAACTCATCCGTGATCCTTCGACGCCTGAAGCATTGCGCGCCAAATTGACGTCGGCCAGCGCCATAAGACGGTTTGGGACAGATGAGCTGGCACTGCCCGAAAACAACAGCTACCGCAGCTATGTCGACATCCATCGCGATGCCGTGACCTGGGCCGTTTTTGCCGCGCCGCAATTCTCGCTTGCGCCACGAACATGGTGCTTTCCGGTCTTCGGCTGCGTTCCATACCGGGGTTATTTCTCCCGGAAATCCGCGACTGAGAACGCAGTCGAACTTCAAAGACAGGGGCTGGACGTCTATGTCTCGGGCGTCACCGCCTATTCCACGCTTGGCTGGTCGAGTGACCCGCTACTGAGCACCATGCTGCGTCAGGACGACACCTATCTCGCCAGCCTTGTTTTTCATGAGCTGGCGCATCAGCGCCTCTATGTGGATGGCGATTCCGCATTCAACGAGGCGTTCGCCGTTGCCGTCGAAACCAGCGGCGTCAGGAAATGGCTCCGCGCCGCCGGCGACCGGGCCGGATTGCGCCGCTACGAAGCCGATCGCAAGCGCAGCGCCGATTTTCTTGGACTGGTGGCGAAGACGCGCGACGAGCTAAGGCAGGTCTATGGTAGTCCCCGCACCCCGGAAAAGATGGCGACTGCAAAGAAAGCCGCGATCGAGAGGATGCGGGCGCGCTACCGGCAGATGCGCGACAGGCACTGGGCGGGATACCGGGGATACGACGCCTGGTTCGCTGCCCCGATAAACAACGCCAAGCTCGCGGCAACTTCTGTCTACGGTGAACAGGTTCCGGCCTTTCTTCGCTTGTTCGACCTGTGTTCGGGCAACTATCCAAGGTTTTACGCTTCTGTCCGGCGGATCGCGGATTTGCCCAAATCGTCCCGCGCCGAAGCGCTCAAGGCTGCTGACACGTGCAATTGACTTGAACAAGCACAGGCAGGTCCTGACGATCACCCCAGCGACAGTTCCTTCGTCTGGTGTCTCAAAACGAGGCCGACCGCGCCCAGCAAGGCATCGTTCTCGGTGTGCTTGCCAACGATGATGCGCGTGCGCAGGGCGGGAGCGATATCGCGGGACTTGATCAGCGTATGGCGTTCATAGGACGCGATCAGCGGCGTCAACAGAATGTCCCCTGCCAAAGCCATGTGGCCGCCGATGATGATAAGCGGCGGATTGAGCACCGAGCCGATCAGGCCGAGACCCCGGCCGGCGATCTCGGCGGTATCCTCGATCATCCGCAACGCCCTGACGTCGCCCTGCTCGGCCATGGCGATGACATCGTCCATGGTGACTTGCCGCCCAACGACACGCGAAATCTGTTCCAGCGGCCGGGTAAAACTCGCGTAGAGCTCCAGGCATCCGCGATTGCCGCAGCGGCAAAGGTCGCCGCCGGGATCGATGCTGATGTGCCCGAATTCGCCGGCGCCGCCGGCGACGCCCGTCACCAGCCGGCCATGCTGGACAATGGCGCCGCCGACACCCAGATCGATCTTGAACAGCACGAAATCGTCCTGGCCGACGGCCGCACCCCACATCAGCTCGGCAATGGCCGCGCAGTTGCTCTCATTGTCGGCGAAGATCGGCTGTTCCAGGACGGGTCCGAACACATCTCGTATGTTGACGCCGGCCCATGTTGGAACCATGCTTGCGCGCAGCACCACTCCATCGCGGCTGACAGGGCCGGAGACGGAGACACCAACCCCCAGGAGCCCCGCCATCGGCAGACCATTTTCCCTGTAGGATTGGGCAATCGCCGATTTGACCGCCTGGGCCGCCTGTTGCGGCTGGTAGTCCAGCGCCATTGGAATATTTTGTTCGGCAATGACGGAATGCGAGACATCGGCGACGATGAGCCGTATCTGCTGAAGAGCCAGGTGAATGCCGACGCAGGTGCCCGCTGTCGGATTGAGCGTCACCGCCGCGGCTGGCCTGCCGATGCCTCTGATGCCGTCGCGGCTGGTCGGGGCTTCGATCACCATTCCAGACTTTTTCAAGCCGTTAAGCGCGGTTGACACCGTCGAGCGCGCCAGACCGGTGGCGCGTGCGATCTGCAACGCCGAGAGTGCGCCGCGCTCGCTCAGGCAGCGCACGATCATGCTCTCCGGCGACGCGGAGGGTCTGTCGATCAGCCAGGTTCTAAGCGAAGGTTTTGTCATGGCTCAACATAAACATCGTTGACTGATAGCTCCAATATGTCATCTTGGAAAGAACTCGAGATTGACGCATCTCGCCGGCGGCGGCTTCAAACCGCGGCCATAAGCGGTCGAGACGAACCGTGCAACACGATATGGGAGTGAAACGATGAAGTCCGTCATGACCGCGTTTGCGGCCGCTGCTGCGTGCACATTTTTAGCCGGGGCAGCCTTCGCCGAGCCCAAGACCAACCTTTTGCACCAATGGGCGACCGGATCGGACGCCCAGGCGATCGCCAACCTCGGCGAGATGTTCACCGCCAAGGGCGGCAAATGGGAGCAGACCTCGATCGCCGGCCACACGGCCAACACGTTGGCCAAGCTGCGCGCCGATGTGATCGCCGGCAATGCCCCGCCTGCCGTGCAGCTCAAGGGCCCTGAGATCGCCGAATGGAACGAGACCGGCATGACCGCCGATCTCGACGAGTTGGCGGCCTCGGAAGGGTGGGAGAAAGTGGTGGCGCCGGAATTGCTTCCGGTGATGAAGCCGACCGGCAAATGGGTCGCCGCGCCCATGAACATCCACCGCATCAACTGGCTCTGGGCCTCGCCCAAGGTCATGCAGGCGGCCGGCGTGGCGGAAATGCCCAAGACCTGGGCCGAGTTCAATGCGGCCTGCGACAAGATCATCGCCACAGGCAAGATCTGCATCTCGCATTCGACCGCCGACTGGACGGATTCGACGGTGTTCGAGGTCGTGCTCTACGGCCAGGACATCGATCTCTACCGCAAGGCCTTCGTCGAAGGCGATGTCGAGTCCATGCGCAGCCCGGGGATGGTCAAGGCCTTCACGCAGATGCGCCTGATGACGAGCAAATACATGGATCCGGGCATGGTCGGCCGCGACTGGGATTCGATGTCGGCGCTGGTCGGCAAGGGCGACGCGGCGTTCCACATCATGGGCGACTGGACGATCGGCCTTTTGACCGCCGCCGGCTTCAAGGAAGGCACCGACTATGTCTGCGCCCAGGCGCCGACCGATTGGGGCAAACCCGGCTTCATCCTCAACTCGGACTCGGTCGTGTTCTTCAAGCAGAAGGACCAGGATTACATCGACGGCCAGAAGCTGCTGGCCAGCCTGATCCTGTCGCCCGACTTCCAGACGGTATTCAACCAGGCCAAGGGCTCGATCCCCGCGCGCCTGGATATCGATCTGTCGAAGGGCTTCAATCCGTGCCAGCAGCTCTCGCAGAAGGATCTCCAGGCTTCGATCAAGGACGGCACGCTGGTCCGCTCGATGGCGCACAACATGACCATCCCGCAGAAGATGCGCGGCGCGATCATGGACTCCATTACCGAGTTCGTGGCGACGCCGGACATGTCGCCGGAGGATGGCGCCAATGCGATGGCCGACGCGGCGGAAGCACAGAAATAGACGGGAATGGCCGGGCGCGATGCCTATCCGCCCGGCCGTCCTCCCTTCCAGTCCCGTGCTCTGCCAATTTCCGTGCTCTGAATGTCAAATCACGACCTGATCCTGTCGGTCCCGGCGCCCGCCCGCCCCTGGCGCGAGCGGCTGGGCTCCGCGATGCCCTTGCTGGTGCTCGGCCCCTCTCTCGTGGCGAGCTTCGTCTACGTCTTCGTGTTCACCGGCTGGACGCTCTATATCTCGCTGTCCAACTCCTCGCTGCTGCCGACCTACGGCTTCGTCGGCCTCGAGAACTACGCGTCGCTGTGGGCGAACCGGCGCTGGAACATCGCCTACAACAACCTGTTTTTCTTCAGCGCTTTCTACATCGTCGGCTCGATGGCGGTGGGACTGCTGCTGGCGATCCTGATCGACCAGCGCGTGCGCGGCGAAGCGGCCTGGCGCACGATCTTCCTCTATCCGCTGGCCGTCTCCTTCATCGTCACCGGCACGGTCTGGAGCTGGCTCTACAATCCGACCGACGGCATCCAGGCCATGGTGCGCGGTTTCGGCTGGACGAGCTTCAGTTTCGCACTCGCCAGCGACCGGCACTATGCGATCTACGCGGTGATCATCACCGGCGTCTGGCAGGCCTCGGGCTTTGCCATGGCGCTGTTCCTGGCCGGCCTGCGCTCGGTGGATCAGGACCTCGTCAAGGCCGCGCAGATCGACGGCGCATCGACGTTCCGCATCTATCGCAAGGTGCTTCTGCCAACCATTGCGCCGATCTTCCTGGCGGTCGCCGTCATCCAGATCCAGTTCGCCATCAAGACCTTCGACCTCGTGGCGGCCCTGACCAAAGGCGGCCCGGGGATCTCGACCACCTTCCCCGCCATCTACGTCTATGACCTGATGTTCCAACGCGGCCAGATCGGCGAAGGTGCGGCCGCCGCCATCATGATGCTTGCCGCTGTTGCCGTGGTGCTGGTGCCCTATTCATTCTGGGTGGTCTGGCGCCGGCGCAAGGAAGCCGGCCATGGCTGACGTCTCCCTGGACCAGTCGCTCGACCGTCGCGCTGCCGCAGTCGCGTCGCGCCGGCATTTTCTCACCCGCTTCGCCATCTATGGGCTGCTGGTCGTCTTCGCGGCGATCTACCTGGTCCCGTTGCTGGTGGTGGTGCTGAATTCATTCCGCGACCAGCAGGAGATCGCGCGCAACGGGTTGATCTCGCTGCCGCGCAGCTTCCGCCTCGATGCCTGGGGCCAGGCCTGGAGCACCTATTGCATCGGCGGCACCTGCGAGGGCATGCAGCGCAACTTCTACAACTCCCTGAAGATGACGATCCCGGCCACGATCATCTCGACGGCGGTCGGCGCGATGAACGGTTACATCCTGTCGAAATGGCGCTTCAGAGGTTCGGAAGCTTTGTTCACCTGCATGCTGCTCGGCGTCTTCATTCCGGGCCAGATTTCGTTGATGCCGTGGGCGTTCATCCTCGGCAATCTCGGCCTCAGCAATTCGGTCTACGGGCTCGTCCTCATCCACGTTATCCAGGGCATTTCGTTCACCACTTTGTTTTGCCGTAACTACTACGTCAGCATCCCCGACGACCTGATCAAGGCGGCGCGCATCGACGGCGCCGGCTTCTGGCGCATCTTCCGCAAGATCATTCTGCCGCTCTCCTCACCGATCCTGATCGTCACGGTGATCTGGCAGTTCACCGGCATCTGGAACGAATATCTGTTCGGCGTCGTCTTCACCTCCGGGCAGCAACAGCCGATCACGGCAGCGCTCGTCGCGCTGACGGCAAGCGGCACCAATGTGCGCGCCTACGATGTCATGAGCGCCGCCGTGCTGATCGGCGCGCTGCCGCCGCTGCTGATCTATCTCTTCGGCGGCAAGTATTTTGTGCGAGGCCTGACGCAAGGTGCCATCAAATGAGGCGCGATCAAGTGAAGGGCATTGCATGTCGACATTGATCATCCGATCGCTGCGCAAGAACTTCGGCGCGGTCGAGGTGCTGAAGGGCATCGATCTCGAAGCGCGGAACGGCGAGTTCATCGCGCTGGTCGGACCGTCCGGCTGCGGCAAGTCCACTCTGCTGGCGATGATCGCCGGGCTCGAATCCGTTACCTCCGGCGAGATCCGCATCGACGGGCGGCTGGTCAATTCGGTGGCGCCGAAGGACCGCGACATCGCCATGGTGTTCCAGTCCTATGCCCTGTACCCGACGATGACGGTGCGCGAGAACATCACCTTCGGCATGGAAAGCCGCCGCGTCCCGAAGCCGCAGCAGGACGAGGCCGTCAAGCGGGTTGCCGCCTTCCTGCAGATCGAACCGCTGCTAGGGCGCAAGCCCGGACAGCTTTCGGGCGGCCAGCGCCAGCGCGTCGCCATGGGCCGGGCGCTGGTGCGCGATCCCAAACTGTTCCTGTTCGACGAGCCGCTCTCCAATCTCGATGCCAAGCTGCGCGTCGACATGCGCACCGAAATCAAGAAGCTGCATCACCGCGTCGGCAAGACCACCGTCTACGTCACCCACGACCAGGTCGAGGCGATGACGCTGGCGTCGCGCATCGCCGTGATGCATCAGGGCGAGGTCCAGCAATTCGACGATCCCGCCACGATCTACAACCGTCCGGCCAACATGTTCGTCGCCGGCTTCATGGGGTCGCCGGCGATGAATTTTTTGGCCGCCGAACTGAGCCAGGAAGGCGGTCGCCGCACTGTTGTCCTGCAGACCGCCGACGGCAAGACGGCCAGCCTGCCGATCGTCCAGGCGCTCCCATCCGACACGCCGCGACAGCTCGTGCTCGGCATCCGTCCCGAGCACATCTACCGCTTCGATCCCGATCTTGCGCGCCGCAAGCCGGGCATCGCGCAGATCGATGCCGTGGTCGAACTGGTCGAGCCGACAGGCGCGGAGACCATGGCCGTCCTGCGCCTGGGCGGCAAGGAGATCACCGGTCGTTTCGACCCCGACGGCACGCCGCTTATGGGTGAGACGGTGACGCTCGGCATCGACATGGCGCGTGCGTGCCTGTTCGACCCGACGACCCAACGCCTGATCTGACCCGATCTGACCAAAGCTTGATCTGAAAAGAGTTCCGCCTTGTCCTTCGCCACCTATCCGAGCCTGTCCGAGCGCGTCGTGCTGATCACCGGCGGTGCGTCGGGCATCGGCGCCGACACGGTCCGCGCCTTCGCCGCCAATGGCGCACGAGTGGCGTTTCTTGATCTGCAGCAGGAGGCCGGCGAGGCGCTCGCGCGGGAACTCGCCGCCGCGGCAGCGCACGCGCCCCTGTTCCTGCGCTGCGATGTGACCGATATCCCCGCCCTCCAGGCCGCGATCGGCACGGTGCGCGACCGCCTCGGGCCTGTCGCAGTGCTGGTCAACAACGCCGCCGATGACAATCGCCAGCCGGTCGCCGACGTGACCCAGGCGACATGGGACCATGCCCAGGATGTGAACCTCAGGCACCACTTCTTTGCCGCCCAGGCCGTGCATCCGCACATGAAGGAACTGGGCTTTGGTTCGATCGTCAATTTTTCCTCGATCGCCTGGCGTTTCGGCGCGTCAGAGATGGCGCCCTATGCGGCGGCCAAGGCTGCGGTGGTCGGGCTGACCTTCGCGCTGGCGCGGGCGTTTGGCCCCGACAACATCCGCGTCAACGCCATCGAGCCGGGCGCCGTCATCACCGACCGGCAGCGGGAGCTTTGGTACAAGACCCAAGGTTCGGTCGACCAGGTCGTGCAGCGCCAGGTGATCCGCAAGGTTCTGCTCGGCGAGGAGATCGCGCGCACGGTGCTGTTCCTCGCCGCCGACGACAGCCGCATGATCACCAAGCAGTCGATCACCGTGGATGCCGGCCTGCGATGACCACACCTGACTCAAAGGATCGCTTCATGCTCGAGGTCGGCCTGAACCCCTACGGCCTGACCTATCATCTCGGCCTCCAGGGCCGCGGCACGCCACGCGCCAATCCTAGACCTGCGGGGCTCGAAGGTTTCATCGCGCTCGCGACCGATCTCGGCGCGCGCGTGCTGGAGATCTGGGTGCCATGGCTGACCGAGCTTTCCGACGACGCGGTGATCGCGCTGCGCGAACGGCTCGCCGGCCTTGGCATCACGCCGGTCGTCAGCGGCGGCCTGCTGGTGGGCGAACCGCTCGACGATGCGTTTCGGGCCGCGCGCCTGCTCAAGGCCAAAATCATCCGGACGGCGCTGACGCCCATTCTCTGCGGAGACCGCAACGCCGCCGGCGAAAAATGGAGCGAGTACGTCGGCATCATTCGAGAGCGATTGGTGGAATGGGGTCCCCGCGCGAATGCCGAAGGGTATGTCCTTGCGATCGAAAACCACCAGGACTTCACCAGCCGGGAACTCGTCGAATTCTGCGCGCTAGGTGGTGACAGTGTGGGCGTCACCTTCGACACCGGCAACACGTTCCCGGTCGGCGAAGCGCCGCTCGATTTTACGAAGGTGATCGCCCCCTGTGTCCGCCATGTCCACCTCAAGGATTACCGCGTGCAGTTCACGACCGAAGGCTATCGGCTGATCCGTTGTGCCATCGGCGACGGTGCGGTGCCGTTTGCCGAGCTGTTCACCATTCTTGGCCAACACCACGATCGCATGATCGCCGTTCTCGAACCGGGCGCCCTGGAGGCGCGGCATGTCCGCTATCTCAGCGACGACTGGTGGCGCGGCTATCCCCCGAAGACGGCGCGCGAATTTGCCGCCTGCCTGGCGGCAGCGCAGCGCAACCGGCTGCCCGACGATGCCGACTACCGCACCCCCTGGGAGCGCGAAGACGACGGCTCCCTGGTTTCCTATGAGCTCGACATGATCCGGCGCAGCGCCGCCAACATGCGCAAGCTGGTTCGATGAAAATGGAGAAGATCCGATGACGGCACGTGAACTCGATGGATTGACCGCCTTCGTCACCGGCTCCGGCCGTGGCCTCGGCCGCGTGATGGCCGAGCGCCTGGCCGAACTCGGCGCCAATGTCGCAATCCACGACATGAACGAGGAAGCGCCGGCCAAATATGGCGAGTTCGCCAATCTCGGCGAAGTGGTCGAGCGAAAGCGGCATGGGACGAAGGTCACGTCGGTGACCGGCAACATTGGCGACCAGAAGGCGGTGGCCGAGATGAAGCGCAGGATCGAGGCCGATCTCGGTGACGTGCATGTGCTGGTCAATTGTGCCGGCGGCGACATCGGCGCCAAGGGCGGCAAGCCAAACCCGAACAACGCCCTCGACATCGAACTGGACGACATCCGCGTGCTCACCGAGAACAATCTGATCGGCACGATGCTGGTCTGCCAGGCCTTCGTGCCGCCGATGAAGCAGCGCGGCGGCGGCTCCGTCATCAACATCGCGTCGGCGGCGGCCCATCTCGGCTGCTCGCCCGAGGTCGTCTATTCCACCTTGAAGGCCGCGGTCGTGCATTACACCCGCTGTCTGGCCAAGGAACTGATCGACGACGGCGTGCGCATCAATGCGGTCAGCCCCGGCGCCACCAAGACGGCACGCTTCCAGGCGACCCGCGTGGTCGATCCGGAGCGCATGGATTCCAGCCGCAAATCGCTGAACCGCTATGCGGAACCGGAAGAGATCGCGGAGGCGGTGGCGTTTCTGGCTGGCCCGCGGGCGCGGTTTATCAACGGGCAGGTGCTGCGGGTGGATGGCGGGTTTACGATCTTTCCGGGGTGATGGGGGAGGCCTCGAATTTCAATTTCGGGGCCGAAAGCGGAAGGTCCGTTTTCGGGATTCCTGGGCGCCTCGAGCTTTTCGCAGCGTCAAAACGGCTGTGGAGGGATTGGCAGGCTATACCGCTGACCAAGCGCACATGTGACGCACCGAGGATAAGTAACCCCGCTTGGTCACGAGGGCGCTGCCGACCGGTTGGTCGAAACTGGCGCTGGTACTCGCTATTCACGAAATTGCCGATCACCCTGACGAGGTCCACTAAGCAATGGTGAACGTCATTTCTGAAGTCGCAAGCAACTCGGCCGCCCTGCTCCATTGAGGTCAGCCATGCCTTCGCGGAGCCGACGCAATCTCTGCTGGAGCCTGCATGCTTCTTCAGGCGCAAGCGCTGTGTCTCAGTGCGGCATGAATCCTTTTCTCAGCCAAGCCAATATCTTGCTCCCATTGAGGACCCTGCGGACACGCCCGGCGGCCCAGCCAGCCTGCATGGTGGCGCCGGTGTGGCAACTGCAGACGATCTCATGCAACTGCCAATCGGAGAGTTCGAAGAAGCGTCTGGCTTCCCCGTAGGTATCCGATTGCATGCCCGACGCACGCAGCAGTGGATCGTCAAAGGCGACACTGATCGCCGATCCGACCGCGCGCGCTTCTCCGCGGACAGAGGGATGCAGATGCTCAGTCCCGGTGAGAGCCACAAGGGAGCGCGTCGGATTTCGATAGAGCAGTTCCGCCCACCGCTCTATCCGTTGCGTCCTTGTAGCCAGCAGAGCCGGCGATAGTGGACTGATGTCCGCGACTGACTGGAGTTGATCGAGTGTCTGGTGCTTCATGACTGCCTCCTGTTGGTCGTTCCAATCCCTGGGCCTTTGCTGCAGGATTGGCTCACACGCTAAGCCGCCTCGTAAAGGAGCGGCGGCCGATCAGGTGTTGCCACCAATCGCCCACAGGCACCGCGCGGCGGCATCTGCAGCGACACCAACTGCATTCCTTCGCCAATGTTCCAGCGGGATGAAAAAAACTGTGCGGCCGGCCGACCCGACGGACCCGGCTGGCGCACGCAGGATCCTGAACTGCTGGACGATGATGACGCAGGCCTGGAAAGGCGGCTAGGTTGGACCTTGCTTTTCAGGCTTGACCATGATGTTTCACTACCCGCTCGGTCATCGCGGGAAGGCCAGGAGCAGAGCCGCTGGCAACGGTGAGTTGCGGACGAGGGCGGGCGGTGGAGGACGACGCCCTTGGGCCGCCAGGTCACTGAAGGACCAACCGAAGCGGCGCTTCGGGCGTAAAAGCGATGTCCTTGTAGGTCTGCAATGTCTGCTTATGGAGGAACGGCGGCAAGGCCTCTTTGACCGGCATGGGGCGCATTGCTGACCGGCAGATTTTCGGCCGACAGCAGACCCTCTGCTGCTTGGGTACCCAGCACGCAAGCTGACATGTGAGACCTCGGTGCGAAGGCCGGGACCAGGCCCACTGCGAACGTACGTGTTGGTTCGCATGTTGGCGCTGAAGCGCCTCATCGTTCAGCCTCGCGGCACATAGATCATATGAACCGTATCGTCATCGATCAATGTGCTCGACACCAGTTGCAGCGGAGGCCTTGCCTCGTGGAAGAAAGGCTTGCCCTTGCCGAGCACGAACGGCCTCACGTGCAGGTGATATTCCTCAATCAGGCCCAGCCCGGTCATAAGACCGGCCAGTTCCGGACCGGAAACGCTCAGGATACCCTCCGTGCGGGCCGCGATCTCGCGAATCTGCGTTTCAATATCGCCGGAGATGAGGGTGGCGTTCGGGCCGACCCGTGAAAGTGTGCGCGAAACGACCCATTTGGGCAGCTTGCGCCAGAGTGTCGCGAACTGGCGAAGCGAAGCATCCCATTCCGCGTGATCATCGTCCCAATAGCGCATGACCTCGTACATCCGGCGGCCATACACAGCGCCGGCATGGTTGCGAATCGTCTCGATCCAGTACTCGAAGTGCTTCTGGCTTGGTGCGCCCATGACAGATTTCCGGCAAGGTCATCGACATAGCCATCGATGGAAACGTTCATTCCCAAGATAAGTTTGCCCAAAAGCAGCGCCTTCACCTAGTGGGTCCACGGACCAACCGCTTGTAATGCAAGCAGTCAGAGGCTGTCGCAACTGATTGCAAATCGCAAGCAGCATGGAAGGAAGCGTTCGTGCCGCAAACGAGCCCTGCCTTGTCCCATCAACCCTGCACTTGAACAGCTGGGTGATCCGTCCCGGCTACCGCCATCTACGCCTGCCGTCCCGAATCGAGTTGCACCCCAAGTCGCTCGTTCCGCCTCCACCGCACCACGGCGCGATAGCTGGTATGATCGACCGGCACGTGAAGCACGAAACGGTCGGGGATTGCGATATCGGCCTTCACCCGCAGCTCCGCACCGTGGGCGTGCTGGTTACAAACCAGACAATTGATACTGGCGTCGCCAACGCGGATTGTCGCTTCCTTCAGAACAAGATCACGGATATGCGACCGTCGCTCTATCGGTGGGTCAGCCGGCATTGCCTTATCCCTCTGATTTGACGACCTGAAACTCTTCTGAACCCGGAATGGAAAGCGCACTACCGGCCCAGCGGTTGCCTCGAAAGACTGACGAGCTCGGCTTCGTCGACCACGCCGGCCATATAGTTCGCGATAATCCGGGATGCGATGGCGTCGCGTGCTTCGGGCGACTGACCGTCGCGCTTAAGCTGCTCGAATACACGGCCCAACAGCTCGAGTTCGGATGGCTGCAAAACGCCGGCCTCGGTGGCTTTGCGTCGAATGGGCATTTGTGATCCTCCACTGCGGTCAACAACATACGACCGCGGCAGGGAAACTCAACTGTCAGGGCGCCGTCCAGGCGGCGCCGACCACAAATCCCGTTTACCCGAGCGGGGAGTTTTTCACTCAAAGCCACAGTGATCTGGCCGCCGGCAAAGCCGGCGGGGGCAATAGAGTCATAAGATACGCCGCTAGAACCAGCTTCGGTCGCGTTCCTGGCTTTGCCCGAGCAGCATGCCGATCAACAACCCGGCAATGCCGCCAAGCACGAAAGCGCTGCTGATGGTGCCGGGATTTTGCTGGACGGCTTCGGACACCGTCTGCGCCTGCGATCTCAGCTGCTGCGTTGCCCGTGCCGCGCGCTCGGTGGCGCTGCCATACCAGCCGCCGGCTTCGCCGACGGCATCTTCTGCGCGGTCGGCAAGCGTCCGGTTGATCTTGCTGATCTCGCGCTTCAGCGATGCGACCTGCTTCTCCAGGGCCTCCTGGGCCTCTCGGGCGGACATCTTCGGGGTGTCCTTCGGGGTTTCCTTCGCGGTGTCCTTCGGGGTGTCCTTCGGGGTGTCGTTCTCGGCCATGGCTGTTCCTTTCGTTGAGGCAGGGGGAACGGCCAACGGACAAGGATGGTTCCGCTGCCTGCGCTCACAGTCATTCGCCGGGCCGGCCGCCAACTTTGGGAACACTCTCCCGATCCAACGGTTGTGGCTGATGGAGGGCGCGCACTTGTCGAATCGATCGAGCCATGCTGAAACGCTGCGGACGGTCTCCGACCTGCTCCACCGCGCCCGCCGTGTCATTCGCGACGGCGGCCATGCGGCGGCGATGTTCGAAATAGACACGCTGCTGCAGGTCGCACAAACAGAGGTTGCGCGCCGCCTCGAACGCAACGATCGCTGAACCTCGATAGGCCACCGCGGGCGGTGTTCATTTGCGGGCGGCGAAGGCCTCGTTTCCCTTTGCGATGGACTTGCAAGGCGCCCATCGAGCGGGTCGCCGTCCGCGCCACGCGTCGACATCGCAAAGGCGCAAAAGCCGAGGATGAGGGGCCATCATCGCGGCATCGACCCTCCCGGTTATAACGCTTGGGCGGCGGAACAAAGCTTGGCCGCACTGGTTAGGCTCACAGCACGATGTGTGCCCCAACGAGGATCTCTGTCCATGAAAACACGTGTTCTTCTAGCTTCGCTGGCCACCGCCACAGCCATGGTCTTCGCCCTGCCCGCCTTCGCCGCCGACAGTGCTCAGGACTTTGTCGACAAGGCCGCCATCGGCGGCATGTTCGAGGTGGGTTCGAGCAAGATCGCCGAGGGCAAGGCGCAGGATCAAGGCGTCAAGGATTTCGCCAAGAAGATGATCGACGATCACGGCGCCGCCAACGCCAAGCTTGCGACCATCGCCGGCGAACAGAAGCTGAAAGTGCCGACGGAGCTGGACGCCAAGCACAAGGCCGATCTGGAGGCTCTGCAGAATGCCAACGATGCCGTCGACAAGCCCTATGTCCAGATGCAGCGCGATGCGCATTCGGAGGCGGTCACGCTGTTCGAGAGCTATGCCAAGGATGGCGACAACGCGCAGTTGAAGACCTTCGCCTCCGAGACCTTGCCGACGCTCAAAATGCATCAGGAAATGGTCGAGAAGATCGCTTCCGCCGACAATGCATCGTCGACCACCAGCTCCACCACCCCGGCCGTGAGCACGACCGACACCACCAATCCGGCCGCCCCGGTCCCGGGTGCCAACAGCTTCACCGAGGATCAGGCGAAGAGCCGCATTCAGGATGCCGGCTTCTCCGGCGTGTCCAAGCTGACCAAAGACGACCAGGGCATCTGGCGCGGTCAGGCCACCAAGGATGGCAAGACCACGACCGTGGCGCTCGATTATCAGGGCAACGTCGTTGCCGGCGCGAACTGAACCCTCTGAACCAGATCGAGGAGATCAAGACCATGAAAACCGTAACCGGACTTTTCGACAACTACGATGATGCCTCCGATGCCGTCGGCGAACTGGAGGCAATCGGCGTGCCGCAGGCCGACATCAGCATCGTCGCCAACAATTCGGACGACTGGTACGACGATGGCGACACTTCCAACGCCGCCGAGGATGTAGCCGGCGGCGCCGGTCTCGGAGCCGTCATTGGCGGCGCCGGCGGGCTTCTGACAGGGCTCGGCATCATGGCCATTCCTGGCGTCGGTCCGGTCGTGGCCGCAGGATGGCTGGCCGCCACCGCGGTCGGCGCCGTTGGCGGCGCGGTCGTCGGTGGCGCTGCCGGTGGCATCGTCGGGGCGCTGACCGAGTCCGGCGTCCCCGAAAGGGATGCGCATGTCTATGCGGAGGGCGTTCGCCGCGGTGGCACGATGGTGACCGCCAGGGTCAGCGACGAACTCGCCGATGAGGCCGAGCGTATTCTTGGCGAGTCCAACTCGGTCGATCTGCAAGACCGCCGACGCGCCTACGAAGCCGGTGGCTGGACCGGCTTCGATGCCAATGCCGACCCCTACACCGACATCGAGGCCGAGCGCGACAGAACGCGCAACGCCAGCCCACTTTGATCATCGAGCCCCGCCCCCCCGCCGCCGGGGGGGCCACGGTGGGTTGGGGGCGCGGCGGCCGGGCAGCAAATTTGTGGCAAAAGGGGGGGGGGGTTCTGCAACTC
>NZ_JAMYVF010000029.1:0-40540 GCF_040323735.1 Mesorhizobium sp. M0029 | reverse complement strand
CGTCCGAGCCGTTCTTTGCCGCCGGTTGAGCGCTGGATCGGCGTCAGCCCGATCCAGGCTGCAAAGTCGCGCCCGGAGCGGAATGTCTCGGCCGGCGGCGCCACTGTATGGCCGAGCTTGCCGATCTCGCGACCCCAGTAGTGCGCGCCCGGGCAGGCCTCCATAGCCACAAGGCATGGCGGCTGCGCGGCGAAATAGGCCAGCACCTGCTCGCGCCGCAACTTCCTACGGAACACGACCGTGCTGGCGCATCTGCGCACAAGGCAAGGCCGTGCGCCGTGCCATCCGCTCGGCCGGCGCCAAGCTGTTCTTGCTGCCCAAATACGCACCCGAACACGCGCAGCAGCCTGCACCAAAGATTGTTCTTGCATCCGTCGGGGCGTCCACACATGACCGTGCGGCACCTTGGCCTTGATCCTCTCGCCGCGCGGCGCCCATCCTCTGAGCGGCGCCATTTTGGTCTTGGTCCAGGTCTCGTCAAAGGACACCAGCGGGAAGGATCGATGCGGTCCTGATACTTTACCCCCCGATTAGGCCGTGGCGGTAAGGTGGTCGCGATAGGCTGCCGCGGCAAATTGGGCGATCAGAATGATGCACGCAGCCGGGTGGTGGTTTGCGTCCTTTGACTGCGGCGGTCAAAGCCGCCAGCGTCAGCCGCGCGTCGATCAAGTGGCTGATGCCATATCCGACAACGCGCCGCGACCAGGCATCCAGGACAACGGCAACATAGGCAAAGCCGCCGCCGACGGTGACGTATGGGATGTCGGCCACCCAGAGCTGATCGGGTCCGCCGGAGATGATGGCCCGGGCGAGATTCGGGAAGATTGGCTGATTGTGATCGCTGTCCGGTGGTCACCGTGGAATCGGCGGCGCATTCTTGGCTGAAGGTCGTGCTCGCGCATCAGGCGGCGGATCTTCTTGTTGACGATCATGCCTTTTTGCCGAAGAGCGGCACGGACGACGCCCAGCCATAGTGCTCGAATTCGTCACAGACGGCTGCGATCGGCTTCGACGATCGCGGTGTCGTCGGCCGCGGCTGCGCGGCTGGTCATAGAAGGTCGTGCGCGAGAAACCCATCAGCCGGCATCGTTCGGCGACGGAGAGGACCATGGGACCGGTGGTCGCGGAGGTAGGCCCGTTTCTCTGCCGCGGTCGTGCATGCAGAGCCCCCTTTAGAAACTCTAGTTCTAGCCGTTCGAGCGCGGCAATGCGCGCCTCATAAACTTGGAGAAGATCGGCCGCTGCGGCATCCTCATCGAGAGCGCCCGCCTGAAACTTCTCGACCCATATCCGGATCAGATTGCGTGGGCATGGCCTGCAAGCGTCGCGATGTGTCAGCTTTCCTGGACAGCACGTCGATCGTCTTCTTCAGTGCGTCCATCCTAAAGACGCCCCGCCTCGATGATCCGCTGCAGGAAGGCGCGAGTGCGCTCCTTTTGCGGATTGCCGAAGATTTCAGAGGCCTTCCTCATGCATTGTCATGTCCCCCGCGCCGAGAGCTCTTGCACCTCACTCGCGTCTTTTGCTGCACGAATGGAATTTGCTCCGAGCTTGCAAGCCGTGGGAGCCTGGCTTTCTCATTGAGGCTGAACCCGTGGAAAAATGACGCTCCTTTTCGGGGGCGCGTTCCAAAATCTCGTTGGCCGAATGACGGGCTACCACTGGACGCAATTCAGGCAGCGATTGCTTCGAATTTTGCTTTCAGTGTCGGAGCCCGATTGAAGGCGAATGGCCTTGCCGCTTATTGCCTTTCGCTGCCCGCCAGCGTGGCGCTTGCCGCTGCCGACGGCCTTGAAACCCGGCATAGGCCGGACGCGGTTTGATACGGTGCGGCGATGATCCTGCTCACTGTGCCTGCATCCAACCGACGCATACCGATCCCGTTCGGTCGCTGGCTTGCATCGACACCGCAACCTCGTCGAGGGCTTCCTCAACAAGCTGAAGCATTTCCCAAGCAACGCGATACGAAATGTCTTCTGCGATGGAGCAGGCGCGCGGGATCGGGGCGACGGCTGGATTACAATGACACGTTACTACCTGCACATTGTGCGTTTATCCCGTGGTGGCGCTAGCCGAGGTCGCGAGGCTTGTGCGCGCCCGCGACCGGGTCAGCGCGTCGGCGGCAGATGCGCGATCTGCGCGCCGAGCTCATAGTAGCCCTCTCTGATGGCCCTGAAGGGGGCGTTCTGCGCCCGGGATACGGGCAGGAACATCCCATCGAGCGGCAGCTCCCCGCTGATATGGCGGGCGAGCTCGCGACCGAACACCGTACCCGGCGCGACACCTCGTCCGTTGAAGCCCGTCAGCGCGACCATGTTTTCCGCTGGGATATGAAGGCGGGGCAGATGGTCGTTGGTCATGCCTATCCAACCGTACCACTCGTGCTCCAGTTCGACCTCACCGATCTGCGGAAAGAGCGCCCGGATACGGCGCCGCGCCCAGTTGCGATGGATGGCGGTTCCGGTGCCGCGGAGCGCGCCGACGCTGCCGAGGATGAGGCGGCCGGCATTGTCTGTGCGAAATGCGGTCAGCACGGTGCGGGTGTCCCACGCGCCGTGCCCCTCGGGCAGGATCGTGCGGCGAATGCTGTGTCTCAGCGGCGCAGTCGCGACATGGAAGACGGGCAGCACCAATTGCTCGCCGCGCAGCTCGGGGAGGATGCGCGACGTGTAGGTGTCGGTCGCAAGAACCGCCCACTTGGCCCGGACGCTTCCTCCTTGCGTGGCAAGCCGCCAGACGCCGCCCTCGCGCGCGATGTGCTCGACCGGGCTCGCCGTGAAGACGGTCGCGCCGGCGGCAATCGCGGCGCCAGCGAGGCCGCGCACATAGGCGAGCGGCTGGATCGTCCCGGCACGCAGGTCGAGGAGGCCTGCGGGGAAGGCCGAGGTGCCGGTCTTAGCACGGGTCTCCCCGGCATTGAGGATGTGCACCGGGGCGCCGAGCGCCTGCCACTGCCGGGCTCGCTCCGCGATCTCGGCGACGCCCTTCTTATCGGCTCCACAATGGATCGTGCCGACCCGCTTCAGCTCGCACGGCAAGTTATGCCTGTCGACGATCTCGAAGACGGTGCGTGGGGAATCGCGCAGCAAACCAAGCAAACGACCGCCATAGACCGGACCGAGCGTCTCCTTGAGCGCCGAGGGCACCACCCAGAGGCCCGCATTCACCAACCCGGTGCTCCGACCGGCAGCGCCAAAACCAATCTCGGCTGCCTCGATCACGACAGCGTCCAGGCCCCGCTCGGCCAGGTGCAGCGCGGTGGACAACCCGGTGTAGCCGGCGCCGACGATCGCAACATCGGCGACGAGGTCGCCTCCCAGCTTCTCCGTTGCAGGCGGCGGCGGAGCTGTCCGCTCCCAAAGCCCATGCGACCGTCGATCGTTCAGCATTCTTTCCGCTCCCACCCTCATCTTCAAAGTTCCCTGCGAGCAACGCGCAACGGGCTCTCGAGGGTTGGCCATTTTCGCGGCCCAAAGGGCCAGTTCAACGATGATCTCGCGAAGGGCCCCGATGCCGAAGTCGGTAAGGGACGATCGAGGAATGCTTCTCGACCATTGCGAGACGGGTTCATGGCACGGCACCGCCACATGAGCCTTGTCATGCCCGCCGCCGCATTTCTCGCAAAGCTGGCCGCCGACCTGCGCCTACCGGATGCTTACTTCTTTTCAACAGTCCGGGACGTGGCTGCGCAGTGTTCCTGTTCGCCAGCGCTCGGAAATGGTTTGATTGACCAACTGATTAAGTCGACGGCACGCTGAAGTATCGCCTCGGTTTCAGCAGGGCTGAGTGAAGCGGCGATGACATGTCCGATGCGGTCTTGGTAGTCACCTTGTATGACGATCGGCTTCTTAGGTTCAACATACAATTCGACATCGGCCACGCCTGGTAAAGCAGCCGCCTGAATGTCGCCACTGATACAACTCAGGGTGCCATTGCGATCGGCGATCAGGAACCGCGCGCTCGCAAAGTGCGAATGCCTTCTGCGCAAATCCCATTCCTCGCCAATGACAAGTTTGATGTGCTCGAAGATGAGATCTATACCGTAAGCCAGCTGAACCAATCGAGGATTGGCGCCGCCCGCAAGGCGCGGGTTGACTTCAATCACGACTGGTCCAGTCTCGGTCCACCGGAGTTCAATGTTGGTTGGCCCCCAGCCAACGCCGAGAGCTCGCAAGCAGTTTAACGAAACCTCGGTGATACGTTCATTCTCGCCATCAGCCAGCGAAGCCGGATGGGTCACGTGATGGTAGACGAAATGCGGTGGGCTACCGAATTCACTAGCGGCAATCGCAATGACCTCATGCCCCATCATCTCAGCGGTATAATGGGGGCCTTGTGCGAATTCTTCGACGAGCATGCTCGGCGAAGACGGCCATATGTGCTTTCCACTCAACAGATAGGTCGTATGTTCGGTTAACTCGTCGACGTCGCGGCACAATCGGACGCCGCTGCTGCCGCTGCCTACGGCGGGCTTTAGAATCACCGGCAGACCGATTTCCGCGGCAGCGCTTTCTACGTCCCTAGCGCTCGCCGCCAAGCGGTAAGCAGGTATTGGAATGCCGGCCTCCGCAAGGAGCTGACGTTGGGTGAACTTATCGCAGCATTGTTCAATCGATGCGGGGTTCGGTCCCGGTAGATTGAAATAATAGCAGAGCTTGCCAACCGTCGCATAGACCGACTCCTGGGCGGTCGTAATGCCAGCAATATCATACGTCGCACGCAGCCGGATACATTCGCGGATCAGCGCATAGAGATTGTCTGTATCGACGCAGATTGCCTCAATTCCCGCCGCGGCAAGATAGTCGTACTGAGTTGGATCAGCCGACAGGACAATTGGATGAAGCCCAAGACGCTGGGCCGCTTGGACGTATTGCGGCATAGTACTTATGCCTTCAACCAGGATCAGCGCTCTCTTTGCCATTATGACCTCCGCTTGCGCTTCGCGTAAATCGGCATCAGCCGCTTTCCGTTGCCTGACCTCGGACCTCGGGTTGAACGTAGCATCTTAAGGGATTTGCGGCTGCGAAGATTCTGTAAACTTTGTTGAACTGCCCATTCGTATCCTCCGACGATGCTGGGTGGGGTTGATTGAACGCCTGCGTAGTGGCCATGGTGTCCACGCAGAACGGGGCGAACCACCTTGTGCGCAGCCATTGGCGTGTGCATGAGCCGCGAGGCTGGCGCTGTCAGCTTGCGCGTCAGGGGTTCCTTTCCGTCCCTGGTCGTCATCCACCAAGACCTCCTTGACCAGCAAGCGGACGATTCTCTGGCAGTCGCTGAATTCCAAAGTCTCTGCCGATTGCCGCAGTCGCAGGAGGAAATCAGTCAATGTCTCCGCCAATCGCAGGAATGACATGCGTCGGCGGCCTGATCGCGGATCGCCTGCAACTCGGCTCGCAATCCCTGTTTGCGGCCCGCGCGAAGCCGTGAAGGCGCGTCTTTATCTGGCCTCGTCGGGCGGCGCCTGGCGATGGCTGCCGAAAGACTTGCCACCCCTTTTTAACGGTGCAGAAGTAATTCTATCGCCGACGTGAGGAAGGCCTGTTGCGGACCGTCAGCAACAGCCTCGTCATGGCGGCCCGCGAGGCTGAGGTCGGGAAGCAAGTCCGACGGCCGGCGTGATCGACAGCCAATCGGTCAAGACGACGGAAAGCGGTGGAATCCGGCTTGGACGCGGGAAAGAAGATCAACGGCCGCAAGTATCACATCGTTGTCGACACCATCGGCCTGATGGTCGGTCTCCTCGTCCAGGCCGCCGAATCCAGGACCGGACGGCGCACCGGCTGCAGCGGCGACGCTGGTAGGCGTGCGCCTATCGCGATCAACCTTCTGTTATTGCTGATTCTCGACCGCTCGCCAACTATTGACGTGCAGTGTGGATTCCTGCGTTACGAGGAGGCACTCTCCTGAAGTGACCTATTACAGTTGCTACCCCTGTCGGGGCATACAGATGGAAGCGAGGATTGTCTTTGTTATTCGACTACATCGTTATAGGTGGTGGGTCATCCGGTTGCGTCGTGGCGAACAGGTTATCGGCCAATGGCAGTCACGTCCTGCTCATAGAGGCCGGTCCTGACTTTCCCCCGCACGCTATCCCTGATGATATCCTCGATGGCAACCCCACGCGGGCTTACTACAATCAGCGCTATCAGTGGCCCTCACTCTCAGCAGCCATTGCGCGAAACAGCAACAGACGTGAGCACTATGAGCAAGCTCGGGTCATAGGCGGAGGCTCTAGCATCAATGCCCAGGTCGCCAACCGGGGTGGCCCTGCCGATTATGATGAATGGGCGTCCATCGGCGCAACGGGTTGGGATTGGGAAGGCGTCCTGCCATATTTCCGCCGACTCGAATGCGACCTCGACTTTAGCGATCACCTCCACGGCAATGAAGGGCCCCTGCCCATTGGCCGCGCGGATATGGGAGAGTGGTCCGGATTCGTCAGGGCGGTGTCAACGGCTTTTGAAGATGAGAATATTCCCTACCGACCGGACTTCAATGGCGAATTTCGCGATGGCCACTCAGTTGTTCCATTGACGAACCGCAATCGTCGTCGGGTGTCAGCTGCGATGGCTTATTTGCCGGAGAGCGTCCGGGCTCGATCCAATCTCAGAATTTTGTCAGAGACAACTGTTGTACAGTTAACCTCTTCAGGGCACCAAATAACGGGGGTCGTTACTGAGAGCAAGACTGGTCGCCAATCCTATAGCGCGTCCACGGTAGTCCTTTGCGCCGGGGCTATCCATTCGCCAGCCTTGTTGCTTCGCTCTGGGATTGGCCCGGGCGACCAGCTGTCAAAACTCGGCATTCAGGTTGTCGCAGATATAAACGGGGTTGGAAGAAATCTTCAAGAGCACGCTGGGGTCGCCATCTCGGCGTACTTGAAACCGAAGGATCGGATGCTGCCGACCGCGACTGGATATATTCAGATGCATGCTCGGTACTCATCGGGCCACGACGGTTGCCCGCCTACCGATATGGCCATCTCAGTTCTAGCAAAATCTGCCTGGCATCCAGTTGGCAAACGCCTGGGCACCCTCAATTTCTGGGTTAATCGTGTTTACTCGACAGGAACGGTTTCGCTCAAAAGTTCCTCTCATCTAGCTGAGCCAGAAGTGAATTTCGATATGCTGAGCGACGAACGCGACGCCGAGCGATTGAAAAAAGCGTTTCGATTCGTAGCGAGGCTGATTGATCATAAGGCTCTAGTGAATACTGCGCTTGACCCTTTTCCTTCTACATGGACTGGAAAAGCAAAGCGAATCGGAAAGTACAACATTTTGAACTACGGCCTCACATCGATCTTGGCGGCGGTTATCGATAGTTCTTCTTTGATTCGACAAAGCGTTATTAAATTCGCAATCACAGATGGCCGCGGCATTGCAGACCTTATAAATAATGACGAGCTACTTGATCGCTTTGTACGACAAAACGTTTTTGGCAATTTTCATCCAACTTCGACTTGCAGAATGGGATCTGCTGAGGATCTGACCAGCGTGACGGATCCCTCAGGCCGCGTTCATGGACTGTCGGGCTTAAGAGTCGCCGATGCGTCGGTGATGCCTTTCTGCCCGCGAGCGAATACGAACATCCCTACGATTATGGTTGCCGAGAAGATGTCTGACGCCATCCTGCGTGAGCGCTAATGGAGTGTGGGGGCCGTCGCGAATAGTGTTGGAATTCGGCGGAGCAGCCCGGTGGGCTGGGGTTCGGTTCGGCGAGGTCAATCTGCGTATGGAGAGGCTTGATGGGCAGCGTCGACTTTTCGCATCGAGCTTTGTCGGACACCATCAACGCCCAGAACAGTATGGCCGCGATTTCGGGCGAAGGCAGCCCGGTCTCGGTTTTGATGCGCCGCTTGAACTCTTCGTGCAGACGTTCGATGGCGGTGGCTGTTCTGGCGCTTTCCATTGGCTCGGCGTCAGTCTGGTGAAGCCCAGGAGGCGCTCGCGGGCCTCTACGAGCTATTGGTCACGGCGCGTCAGTTGAGCCGCCAATTACGAACAAAGGTCCTTGCGGCGGGCCGCGATCTTCAGCGGCGTGGCCGGGGTAGCTTATGGTGTAGTCGGCGCCGATTTTGCGTCGATCCTGAGTTTTGATCGGGCTTGCCTTTTGCCCGCACTTTGGCGAACATCCGGTTGAATACGCCTCGTCTCCAGCCGATGAAGCGATTGTAGATCGCTTGTGAGGATCGTAAAATCCGGGGGGCGTGTCGCGTCACTGTCGTGGCGAGTTGACAAGCAGCCCCTTGCCTCACCGGGATAAGTTATCAAGCCTTGTGGTGCTGACATGGCCCGCGCAATTCATCCAGTCGCCGTCGAGGATCATCCGCTCCGCCGTTTCCGCGCGCCATGCCTTCACAGCCAGAAGGCATGGTGCGCTCTACCGCGCCAGCAAGCTGGACTGCGACGGCTGATAGCCTGCAGCCGCGGTGCTGCCATAACGCCTGCCGGGAATATTCTGCGTCCCATCATGAGGCGCCCACGACATGGCACGGGATATTGCAGCCACGGATGACTATCTCATTTCGGGCGAGCGGAAGAAGGTCGAGATCTTGTTTGCGCACCTCAAACCCATTCTAAATCCCGATCGACTGCGATATCCGAAGGACCGAGCGCTGCCCGCGGCGAGTTCCACCTCCGGCCACCGCCCCGAACCTCTGCAAAATCGCCAAACTCACCCGATGCCGATCACAAGGCCAACGTAGGGAACCAGATGCCATGCGACACCTCGCGATTTTTGAAGCAACGCTGGATTCGGAGCCGACTTTTTCCACCATATTAGACAGTTGCCGACGCCAGGCTATTCAAGCGTGGCCCAGATTGCTTTTGTTGAGGACCGTAAGGAAGCCTAGTCAAATTGGTTTCCTCGTCGAAAGCCCCCCCCCCAGAGGTTGCTTCGTGTACACGCTCATGTAGCAGACGTGTGTCTCAGGCTGGCCAAAGGTCATGCAGCACTCTTGTAGTGGCGGCCTTGGCCTCTTGTATCTCTGCTGCAGACAAACGGTCGGCCAATTGACCTAGGACCGAGCGGGCAACCTCTTCCGGATCCACCGCCGGGTCGCAGTGGACGCTGTCGTGGATCCGGTCGAGAAACGAATTGCGGTTTCTGGCTATGGCGCGGCGGCCGGGATGCCAACCCTCGTAGTAAAAGCCGCGCAGTAAGGCTGGCAGCTGCGCGCCCATGTACACAGCCTCGTCGCGGTCCAGACAGTCGCGCAGGGCATGCAGCGTCGCAATCAGGGCTTGGAAAACCCGCTCGCGA
This sequence comes from Mesorhizobium sp. M0029, assembly GCF_040323735.1. Lineage (NCBI taxonomy): Bacteria > Pseudomonadati > Pseudomonadota > Alphaproteobacteria > Hyphomicrobiales > Phyllobacteriaceae > Mesorhizobium > Mesorhizobium sp. M0029. The sequence goes on along the minus strand of NZ_JAMYVF010000029.1, from coordinate 31,276 downwards.
TCATGCCAGCGAAGTCTCCACGCCAGATCGCTGATCCAATTCAGCGTTGCTTGCAATGCATAGTTTAGATCACGGCTCACGTACATAAGCATTCTCCTGTCCTTAAAGGGTTGTCAGGATCAGATTAGTCGCCATTGAGTGTCGAAATGCGTCTTGTCGGCCTTGAGGCAGACCAACCTGGTCAGGAGGGCCTAGCGCTGCAAGGAAAACGGCGGATGGACGTGGCTGAGGGATGATGCCGTTGGTGCCGATGTCCCTGGCGGTCGCGGACTAAATTCCAAACACAAAATCTAACCCCGGAATTCGCTCGGATCTGCGTACTACGAGCGCAGGGGCCGCTAATACGCTCATTTGTGCGGAGCCCGTCGCGGCCTAGAGAAGTACTCCTCGTTCCATCCCGGATTGGTCGCTTCGCTTCCCAAATCCGGATTCATCGCCTCAGCGCAGCGATGGCGCTGTAGACTCGCCTGAAAAGCACCGCTGGATCTACGTGCGGCCACAACTCATCCAGTATGACAGCATCAGCGCGCTTTATGCCGAGACGCATAGCCGCTGCGCAATGTGGGCGACGGTGGGACGGCGGGACGGTCTCCATTGTAGGAGTGTTCTTCCGCCGTACCACACCGAGGGGGCGCCGGGTCGTTGCCATAGTTTGCGCACGCTTGAGAAAACCGAACACTTACTGCAAGTCTCGTGCGCGTCCGGCGCCTTGCCCTGTTTCGACTGACTCGAAGTTGCGCAGCATCATTTCCGCAACACTGAAGGTATGCCGCCCTTGCGGCGAAGTCAGGCGAGCGTCGATATCGGGATAGATAAAGAAGGGAAGCGAAATTCGGTCACTCAGTCCACTGTGGGCGACCTGATGCGGCGTACTCTTGAAATGGTCGTCGCTCAAGGCCTGAAGCATGTCACCCAAATTGACTACGAGACTGTCGGGCAGGCTCGGCACTGGCATCCAACGCTCGCGGAACCACACTTGCAAGGACCGGGTGGGGAGTTCCTCCTGCAGTAACAGCGTGAAGAATCCACCGTCGGTGTGCTTGGCACACGTGCCGCCGCGAGCTGGATACCGGATCACGCGTTGCAAGAGTGTCGGCGGGCTGAAATGGCTTCGGAACCAGCCCTGTTCCATACCGATCAGGTCGGCAAGCGCGGTTCCAAGCAGCGGGACAACTCCGCTGAGCACGGTAGCCTGCAAAGCAAGCAGGCTTCGGGCAAAACCAGGAGCCAAGGCCTCATCCGGAAAGCGCGTGATTCCAGCAAACGGACGCCGGTCGCCTTCGTTCTCAATTCCGAGATCGAACAATTCCTTTGGATCGCGGCCGGCCTCGGGATGGAGTATTTCGCCGTGCAACGGACTGTATCCACGGGCGATAGTAGGATACATGCCTTGAGAGGCGTGACCATAGCGTTCCTTGATCGCCTCTGGCAACGCGAAAAACCGCCGGGAGGCCTCGATGGCTTGTGCGATCTGTTCCTTCGGGATGCCGTGCTCGACAAGGTAGAAGAATCCGTACTTCTCGCAGGCCATTTGCAAGCGCTGTTGCTCTTCACGTTGCGTTGCATCGGCTGCCAGTTTCGCCAGTGAAATTTGTGGTAGCGTGGTCATATTCGCTTCTCCGTTGGTGCTTTGGCCCTTGGGCTCTGGAAAGCTTAGAAGTCGGCGTCCCTGTCCGCGGTGTATCTCGGCTGGATATAGCTTCACCATGCACGAATATATCTGTTGAATTGCCGGCGATTGCAATATGGGATAAATTAATAATATGTAGAGCTGTTGTCACATCTCGTTCGTCGCTGTTAAATCTTTTGCAGGAAAAGTTTACCATTGCTACACAGAGTGTAATGCTAGTCTAGAAGAGTTTTCTATAATTGCCCTACGAACGCCTGCTTGACATACTCCGAAAATCGGCCGGAACTCGTTCGAATTTGCCGCCGACCGCGCAAATTGAAGTGAAAAACGGGACCGTACGGTAGAGTTTTGTGCGCGCGCCTTTGCCGGAAGACGAACCCGCCACACCCCTTCGATGAGCCCCTGATTACCTCTTCCCCAGGCATTGCGGCCGGCGCGCTCGGAAAGGCGACGATCCGGAGCGGATCTGCTGCGAGGGGGGGGGCGCACACGCCTTCGGTCGTTTGCGCCGGCAATGTCGTCACGCTCGTCGAGGCGATCCCAGTCTCGAGAGGGTGATCGCGGGATAACTTGCCTGCTCAGCGCCAGGGATATCCCTGCACTGTTGGCATCCTCCCAGCACCATTGGGGTCTGCCTCGAATGTGGTGACCATCCCATCCTCGGAGGATGAGGCGTGCCGCAGAGCGCGCAGGTCCTCGGTTTTGCCTCAGGCCTAGATTAGTCGCATATGCCTTACCTTGACAGTCCGATGTGAGGTCTCTGGACGATGCTGTCGCAAAACACTTTCAACATCACTGTTGATTATTGATCGACCGCTACGGTGATTGAAGAATACAGACTTTGTTTCCTCTATGTTTCACTCGCATGGTGATGGCGAAACATAACTTTAAGTTGAAATAACTTCGCCAACCGCAATGAGATGGTAGAGCTGAGGCGATGCAGAGCTGCCCAGGACGGCGCGCAGAGCCGAAGCCTTACAACCCCGGCAGTTTTGCGCGCCAGTGACACCCTCCTGTGCAAATAGCTGTGGAGCAGAGACGATGAAACACCGGCGGATCAGCGGCGTCGAGGAGATACCTACCCTTTCTCCAAGAGAAAAGGAGTGCATCCTATGGACGGCGAAAGGGAAGTCGTCGTGGGAAATAGGGCAGATTTTAGGTATATCTGTCAATACGGTTAACTTCCACATAAAAAACGTTCTGAGAAAGACGGATACCGTTAGCAGAACAACAGCGGCTATAAAGGCTATACGATCCGGGATTATCGACTTATAAAAGATCGACTCATGCCTAAGCCACGATCCTTCTTCCGGAGAACGGTACTTCTTCCCATCCGGCGATTTCAGCATCGGTTGTGCCAGGTAGTTTTTTTGAACCTCCATCTGACGGAACAGTGGGATAACTACTCTTCGGTCCATTTCGGAATCTGTCCAAGGTTCTGCCGTGCACTTCACACTAACGCAGGTAAACGCCCGATCGATGTAGGAAGAACTGAACGTTGGCTAGATCACCTCTCGCTTTGCTTCTGCTTTGCTTATCATCACCTCGCGATGCGTGTTCGGCTCGGCACCGGGAACTGTGGAGCGCCGGGTAACGGGGACCGGTAATTGGCAAATCGTGTCGGAGACCGGCAGCACCTGAAAAGCCAAGGGCTTCATGATAGTGTCGGTCTGAAACAGTCCGAGGGCGGCTGTGACTAAAGGGGACTCCCCCTCGCGTTCGGCCGATGTGACACATGTCGGCGGGAGCCGGTCGGTCGTTACGACGTCCAACTTCAGGTCCACCAGAGAACAAGATCCGGGCGAGCAAACCCGAAAAAGCTGTTCAACACCAGGCGACGCTTTCCGTTGCCCGATTGACCGGTGACCCCGTGAACGAAACCGCCATCGATCAAGCCGATATCCCCCGCCCTGAGTTGGAAATCGCGGCAAGGAACGCCCTCGAGATAGGCGGCCGAATAGGGATAGCCCGTAGTCTCCACACCTTGCGACTTTCGGTCCTTGACTGTCGGCTTGTGGCTCCAGAGCCGCAGATTGCCACCTTCCTCGGGCATGCTGGGATAGAAGTTGAGTGCTGCGACGGTGTTGTGCGCCACCGCAGAAAGCTCGTAATCGTTCCCAGCACATAACACTTGAGCGACGTCGTCGTGGGGGTCCAAGGAGAACGTGCCGCTGCCAGACCAACTGAGAGCGCGAGAAACATTAGCCTGACCGTGCTCCGAACGGGCCAGCCGCAATTCAATGCCCTGTTTGCGAAGGTCGCGCTTCAACGCGTCGAACAATGCTCGGACCGGATCAACCAGATTCTCGAAAAGCGCGTCGACGTACGGTCGCGCAGTTTCCGCCTCTGCGAAATAGGTGGCTGCATCCTTCCTGTAGTGGGATGCGCCGACATATTGTCCGGGAACGCCATCCTTACGCTCCTTGAGACCGGGACTGCCACTGAAGTTCGCGGTGATCTCCTCGGCTATTTCGGGGCTGAAAGCTTGCCTGATGTGCAGAGCGGTGATCTCACCTTTCAGGACTGAGATGATGTCCGCAGTGCTGATCGAGCCGGTTCGTTCTCTAATCGCAACAGGCGAGGTGGCTGGGGCTTGGGATACTTGATTGGTCTCCATTGGCTTGCTCCTTTAGTGCGTGATCAAGGATGGCGATGCCATGATCGAGTTCGTCATCAGTGATGGTTATCGGCGGGAGGACTTTGATGACGTCGCGATTTGGTCCTGAAGATTCGATCAGCAGGCCATTCTCGAACGCGACATCGTGCACACGGCCGACAACGGCCTGCGAACGGCACTTGAGGCCGGCCATCAGACCGCGACCGCGCTTTTGTTCGATGCACTTGGGAAATTTCGCAACAAGGCTGTCCAGGTGTCTTTGCAGTTTGGCAGCTGTCCGCTCAACGCCTTCAGTAAACTGTACGTCGGACCACATTTTGCACATCGCTCCTGCAGTCACGAAGGCGAGATTGTTGCCTCTGAAAGTCCCGCTATGTTCTCCCGGTTTCCATATGTCTATTTCGGGGCGAATGAGAACAATCGAGAACGGACTACCTGAACCGCTTAGGGACTTCGACAGGCACACGATGTCGGGTTCGATTTTCGCGAACTCGAACGAGAAGAAATCGCCCGTTCGTCCCGAACCTGCCTGAATGTCGTCGACGATCAAAACCACGCCGTGCTTACGGCAAATCCGCTGAATTTCTGTAAGCCAAGCTGCGGATGCGGCGTTCATGCCGCCTTCTGCCTGGATGGTCTCCAGGATGATTGCGGCGGGCTTTTCTATGCCGCTCCCTGGGTCGCCCAATACGAAGTCTATGTAGCCCGCGGAATCGAAATCTTGGTTCGGATATCCGTCATAAGGGACACGGATCACATCGTGGCGAGCGACGCCGCCCAGATCCCTAGTTGACGCCGAACCCGATACCGCCAAAGAGCCAAGCGACATGCCATGGAACGCGTTCGAGAAGGCCATTACGCTCGGGCGGCCGGTATATTTTCGCGCCAAGGCCAGCGCCGCCTCGTTTGCGTTTGTGCCGGTTGGCCCAGGAAATTGTATTTTGTAAGAGAGGCCTCTGGGCTTCAGGATCGAATCAACAAACGCTTCAATAAAGTCACGCTTCGCAGCCGTATACATGTCGAGCGACAGAAGAATGTTCTCGCCGACGAGATATTCGATTGCCGGTGCAATAATATTCGGGTTGTTGTGTCCGTAGTTGAGGGCGCCCGACCCTACGAGGAAATCGATATATGGGTTGCCGGCCTCGTCCCAGATTGTCGCCCCAAGGGCTCTCGTAAAGACCGCGGGAAACGATCGCCCATAGCGACGAACGTTAGACTCATGAGCTGCAAAAACGTCGCTGTTCATTTCAGGGTCCCTCTGCATGTCGTGCCGCGTTCAACGAGCAAGTGATTAAATGCGTTTGATCGGTTGCGGTTGTTTTTAGTTTCACTGAAGATCGGGACGGTCCAGGCGGAACTTTGGACGGTCGTGACCTCCCAGGAATGTGTTCGTAATGCCGACACTCTCCTCAAACAGGTCCGCGCCAAAAGGGAGACCGTACTCGCGCGGCAGCTCAACTGCACTGACGCCGTCGGAACTTCCCCCGCTTCACGTTGCTCTGCATGGCGATATCTCTCGTCTATGCGTTGGAACGAACTCAGTTCTAGAGTTTTGGAGCAGGCGGCGATACTACGGCATCTGGTAGTTGACTTATCCGCTCAGCGCCCGCGAAAGGGCCTACCAATAAATCATAGGCTTGCGCTGGCGGCGCCTCATCTGTGACAGCGCTTCTGCCATACAGCAGCATGTTAAGGTGTTGCAGGCCTTCGGCAGCAACACGAACCGTCGTGCCCGGCCGGTAGTGTAGCTCGGCGGTAGCGAAGCCGCTCGCGAGCGCGCCCTCAACAGCGCTGTAGCGAGCGAGCGACGTAGCGGCGATCGTCGACGTTCTTAGATGTCGGGGCCGCTTTCGGACCGCTTCTGAAGCGTCTCGACCAACTCTGCCTGAACGAGGATTAGGGTCTCGAAAAGCCGACAGCGGAGGATATTGTGGGATCAGACTAAGCCGGTTCTCCCCCCCCTCTTAAGTGTGCCAGACAGCTTGGTGCTGGGAGATGCGACCACAGGATCTGTCGAAGCCGCGTAAAAATAGGGGACTACTCCAGCCACCGGATTTACGCGAGGCAGATGGAGGCGGCCTGCCTTATGCAGTCTCAAGAGGATCGACATTCGATCCCGCCCCCCTTTCAGGCGGTTCGCCGACCTCCAATCAGCATGCGGACGCCGTTGGATGGGCATATTCGCACATCCTGCAAAGCAGAAAGCCATCTCTCCCATTCATGCGATCGGCGATTTCGCTAAAAACTAGCCCTTCAAAAAGATATTCGTATTCGTCGCGCAGAAGATTGCCCAACACGTGGCGCCGTTCAAAATCCATGCAGCAGAGCGTAACGTCACCGTTTGGGAGAAGAACATTCCGATACTGCCGTCCGTCAACGCATGTCAGCGCTCCGACGACTGGCTGTCGTGGTTCGACGATCTTCGGATCGACGCTTCCGCCCCTGCTGCTCAGAGGCCGCGCGCGAACTAGCGCGTCGGCGGGGATTATGTCGACGATAGCCGGATGGACCTCGCCCAGGACTATAAACCGAATTGAGGCAATGTCTGTGTCGACCACTTGACGAATCAAAGCGAGATAATTGTCTCCGACCAGACGGCTATTCATGTATGCGCCATCATCGAGAACATGGATCACGAATACCCTTGAGCGCAGCGCTAGCAAGCGGTGTAGATCTCGCCCCTTCATTCCTACAAGCGTCGTGAAAATCCGGATGCCATGGCCTCTGGCGTAAGCGTGCTCGACCATTTCGGTGCAATCCGGATTGAGCCAAGGCTCGGAGTATCCGGCGAAACTAATGTCGACGGAAGTTGGTACGCGCGCCAGACATCGCTTGAAATCTTCAAGACGAAGATGCTTCACATGAGATACCGCCCTTTGCCGATGGGCGAACTTGTCCTGCGGGCAATAAGAACATCCGACGATGCAGCCGGTGGTCGTCGTTATTTCTAAAACTCTGCCACCGGGAATGGCAGAGCCCAGTTCCTGTAAGATCATCGGATATTCCTCCACTCTTCTTGCGTTCTTGGCCAATCACAAACTTTGGAATACTGAAACTTACTTGGTTAAATTTAGGAATTCTTTCGGCAGCTACATTGAATTAACTTTCCTGTGATATTGACCTATCAACCTTGGTCTAATATGCCACGATGATACTCTAAGCGAACTGATTTCCTCAGCAAATATCCATCGATCAAAATTTCCAAATCAACTCAGTCAGCTTCGCGTTTAGCGGCTAATTAACCGCCGGCGCCCTCGGTTTTCTGGGCGGCCCTCGAACCAACTTTGGGCGCATCGCCGGCACGCAGGACGGCGAAATCGCAATCTGTCGAGCGTCAGCCGTTGCGGAAGGAAGGTGTAACTGAAACCGTTAATGGCCGGCCCGCCGCCGAGGTGCGCGTAGAGCACCCTCGATCCCTCTTGAAAGAAGCCTTTCTGGACTAGGTCGATCATCCCTTGCATCGATTTGCCCTCGTAGACGGGATCGGTAATTATAACCCTCGAGCCGCGCACACAGGCGGATGGCCTCCTGGTTTCCTCGGACGGAAGGCCGTACAGGGAGACGCGTACCCCTCGAGCAACACCGCGTCATCCTCGATGATTTCCGTGCCAAGGTCGACGAGCTTCGCAGTATACCGGGAAATGGTTAGCACCTGCGCCCTGGTTTGGGCGGTGGTGGCAGAAGCTCGATACCGAGAAGATTGCGCTGTCGACCTTCCTTGGCAAATCCACGAGCATGCCGGCATGCGTGGAGCCCGTGACCGTGCAAACGACAATGTAGTCGAAGGCAAACCCAAGCTGTTTCTCCTGGGCGCGCACCTCCTCCGCGAACCCGACGTACCCAAGCCCGCCATATTTCTGAACTGAAGCCCCTGCCGGTATCACGTAGGGCCTCCTGCCTCTTGACTTGACCTCATTGAGCGCCTGTTCCCAACTGCGCGGATGCCGATGTCGAAGCCCCCATCGACAAGGCGCACCTCTGCTCCCATAATCCGGCTCAACAGAATGTTGCCGACCCGGTCATAGACGTTGTCCTCATGGGGGTACCCCGCTGTCCTGACCCAGGAGACATTTCATGCCGATCTTGGCGGCGACCGCGGCGACCATCCGCGTATGGTTGGACTGCACCCCGCCGATGGAGACAAGCGTGTCCGCATTAACACGATCTCGTCGGGGATGATGTATTCGAGCTTGCGGAGCTTGTTTCCGCCAAATGCGAGACCGGAGTTGCAGTCCTCGCGCTTAGCGTAGATTTCCCACCCTGCCCCCCAGATGCTTGGAGAGGCGGTCGAGCTTCTCGAAGGGCGTGGGCCCAAAGGTGAGCGACAGCGTTCGAAATTTTGCAGCATTTTCTCTCCGGCAACACGCGATGGAGCTGAATTAGCCATGCACGAGTCATTTTAGAGGCGTCTTTGATTTGGCGTCGTCTGTGTTATCCGACGCCCAAAAGTGTCCCATTACTATTTCCAGCGCCTCGTTCGTCATAGAGAGTTGCAACCGCACGCTGGCATACTGCGACCGGCTACCAATATGGCATTCACGAACTGCCTCTCCTGGATTAACCAGAATGACCGGATTGCGGTCACCATGGACTTCTCAAGCACAGTATTCCTTCTAACATCTGCTCAATGTTGATGGGGTCCAAAGTGGCGCTATCTTGAGCACTGACCTTGTCATGGGCCTCAAGGCAGCAGCAGCGATATGGCCAGCATTTGATCGCGCTGGAGCAAATCTGCGGATTCATTCGTCACCTCATCAAGGTCTGGCGGCTCGGATCCAACTTCCTTGCAACTGCCGAAATGCTCAGCCCTTCGGCTAATTCGGCTATCGCAGCCAGACCGCCAGATCAGAAAGAGCACGCTTGCGAAATACGCCAGTTGAAGGAGCAGGGAACAAGCCAGGGTCGTGACGACTACTGTGCCGATCGAATGAGATGCGAAGTAGACAGTCAGTGCGGTGCTGCACAGCACCACCCCCAGGACTCGACAAAACATTCTAAAGGTCAACGCCGTTCTCCTGGTTTTGTCTCCTCAGATCCCGCTGCGACCTGATCCGCCGCAACATGGGTTTGGCAGTTCTTCGGGCAGACGCGGGCGCAGGCCCCGCAGCCAATGCAGCGGCCGGCATGATCGACGACCATGATCATGCGATTGAGCTCGCCATTGAAATCGTCGTCTTCGCCGTCGCAGGCGCCGAGGATTTCACCCGCGTCATCGACGCCGTAAAGATGCATGACCTCGCGAGAGCAGACTTTGAAACAGCGGCCGCAGCCGATGCAGGTCGAGCCGTCTATTGCGGTGAGATATTCCGGCACCCATCCGGAGCCGTCGCGGGTGGTGAATGTGCTCCTCATCGAAACTTCTTCATTGCTGCGAGCTCTCTCTTGGCACCATCCAACTTGGCAAAAGCGGCCGACGTTTCCTCGGCAACTTCCTCTATCTCCGTCCAGTTTCCCGGGAGATCCTCTGCAAGCTCGCGCAAGTTCATCTTGGCAACTGCGCGCAGTTGAAGCTTTCGGACTTTCTCCCCATCTCTCATCTAGGTTTGACATAGATCCTTCCTCGAAATCGGTTTCTTCACGCCCGTGCCACGTCGGATAGGCTTCAATGGCTGCATTCGAATCTGGACCAGTTTCGTACCGGACTCCGCGAGTTTCCTGAACGTCTCGAAGCCGAACCGGTGGATGTCTCGACGGAGCGACCAACTGCCCGCCCCTGAAAAGCAATCGTCCGAAGCCCCATGCGGCGGGTTTCATCTCCATCATCGGCGGGTCCAGGCCGGAGCCCTCCTCCTCGCCCTGAGCACGGATCAGCCGCACGAGGCATTTGACCGAACGGGTGGCAAGGGCCGCCTCGCCCACGTTGACAGAAGGCCAACCGAGGCGAGAGAGACTTCGCCTAGTCCTCGTTTCAGTCCACTTCCCCGAAGGACGGTTTCTTTTTCGCAGCCGACGCCCGGCTCGGCGCGGCTGATGCCACGCAGTCGACGTCCCTCTGGCCGACCTTGAACTCGTTGACTGCGAAATCTGCGACGTGAATTCGCGTCGAACATCAGTTCCGCCGCAATGCGGCCGGAGGTGGCCATGAAGTTTCAAGCCTCGATCCTGCTGCAGACGATCGACGAAGTGCCGCATTGACCCTCCTGCTGCGGTCACGCCGGGAAATGGACGAATTGCCTAGCGAGTCTATTTTTTCTCCTCGGCCGACCGCGCTTTGGGACCTTCGTGAGATTGTTTTGCGGAGCCGCCCCGAGAGCGCCGTAACAAACCTTCCCACCCCTGTACTTGGCGAGGGCCTGCAGCAAACATTGTAGATGCTGCTCTTTCAATTCGGCCGGGATAGGCTCCGGACCATCCAGCGACGTCAATGCCAGTTCGACCAACTTGATCGCGCGATCATTGTTTCCGTTCTCGTGATAGTATCGGGCGACTGCGGGATAGGACTCGAACTTAGGGCTGTCGCCTTGCGGGGGATTCAGCGCCAGGATGTGTTTGGACAGCTCCTTGCCCATCGCGAAGCGCTCAGCAGGGGGAGGGCGCGAGGCCGGATGGAAAAGTTGGTTTAGCGCCGACACCATCCACTCCTCGGAGTTTTTGTCGATCGCGTCGCGAACCAATTGGCGCATCACGGGCAAGCCAGTCCACATGTCATGAATTTTGTGAAGCAACAGATGCGCATGAGCCAACCGAAAATTGATGTCGTCGGGCATCAAGGCGATGCCCTCTTCGATTGCCCAGAGCGCCGTCTTCCAATCATGATTCTCTACCGCCGCCCAGAATCTGTCATCGATCGGCTCCTTCAACGCTTTTTCGCGCGCCATGGGTTCGCTTGTGGCGGTCCGCTGCTGATCGGCGGCTTTCGCTTTGTTGCTGGTGCACCAGCCGCCGTTGAGCACTTTCGGCAAAACCTCATCGAGCTGGCTCGGATGACCAATAAAGGCAATGTCGCCATCTCGGTCGACCACGAACGAAGTCGGTATCCCGGCGGGAAAGCTGGGTTTCATCCAAAGCTTGTTCATTTGACCTGTATGATCGAACGCGATCCGATAGTTCAGATGCGAGCACTTTTTCGGTCAACCAAGCGTTTAACTTGGTGCGAGCATCAACGGCCCATGGAGCGTCTTCATTAGCCGCGACTGCGACCACCTCAAGTCCGCTGTCCCTGTATTTCTCCGTTAGCCGCATGAGATCGAGCATCTCCGCTGCACACAGTTCGCACCAAGTTGCCCAAAATTCGATGATATAGACTTTGCCGGGCTCGAAGTTCGCAAGGGGTTCCCCACGCAGCCAGTCCTCCACTTTGATCGAAGGAGCCGGTGACCCCATCCGCAGCATCATTTTGCACTCCAAAGCTGTTGCCAAAGACTGCGTGACCTTATGCGCAAGCTTGTTCCCCTTTGAGACGGGGCACGAGGGTTCAACAGAGCGTCGCTCGTCTTGCGCAGCTGCGTGCCGTCAGCCTTCACTCAGTGTTGCTGAATCTCAATTCGCAAAGCCCGTGCCAACGCGCTCTGCGGGCAGTAAGCGCACGAATCGCAAGAAAAAGCCTCCAAATGCCGAGATGGCCCTGTATCGAACGCGACATGTTTTCTGCCGCTGTCCGGATTTGGACACGCATCACTCGCTTCGCCCCGCCAGAAAAGCGTGGCCACGGACGACCGGAAGCGCAGCACCTTCATGGCATCACCGCTAAAAGACGAGGCACAACCCGAATACCCCATCTGTTCCTGCATGCCGGTGCCTACTGGCTCATGCGGGGCTTGCAGGCGCTCGAGCTTTGCCGGCGCCCAATACGCTGCGATTGCGCCTCATCAAAATCGCTGCGGGGGTGGTCGAGATGAAATCGCAATCCGTCTGCATCTGCCGACATCGTGCTCCGACCAGCGCATCCTGCGCATTGTCCCCGATCGCATCCCTCAACTCGCGACATAACGATGGAGGGCAGACGCCCCGAAACGAACCCGCCGCTCGTAACCTGCAAACCCCACCTGCCCTCACGACGGATCACCGCGGGCGCCTCATCGCCGTGCCTGGGCTAGCAGGTTTTCAGTCGCGCATAGCCTCGATCCTGTGATGAACGTTGGGCGAAGCGGGGTCCTACTCAGATCGCTATTGACTAATTTTCGCGGCTGAGGTCGCCAAACATGCAGAAGGCCTGAGACGCAATGTTCTGGCGCAACAGGCTTCGGCGTGACGGCATTCGGCTGCGGCAGCAAATCCAGCGGACTGGATGACGAACAAACTTTGTTCGTCGCGATCGGCAGATAGCCGGCCGCCGTGGCGAGAAGATAAATGGTGGCAAGAGGGCCATCTCGGCCACTCGGTGATCTCATCTCTTAGAGGTAGAATGCAGCATCCATGATCTTCCCGGACAGGAGGCTCATTGCGCTACATCCCCCCTCACGCAGCGGTAGCCGCTTCGTTCAATCCTCCATTCACAACATCCCCGTTGCGGACGGCCGTACTGAGTGAATTGAGTGCGCAAGACCGGCGCCAGCTTGAAGGTCTGGACCGGGGCCAGCGCACCGCGCAAGGGCTGGGCAACGCGCGCAGATCGTACATTTTGGCGGCCGAAAGTGTTGAGAGCGACGCAGCGCAATGCGACGCACTGGTTGGTTTAATGGCCGAGGCGGTGGGGCCACTCGCCTTGGACTTGGTACGTCCACTTCCGCCGACCGCAGCCTCATGGATCAATGAGGTCGAGCCCTCCTTCGCCAACCTAACGGAAAATCCGGCGCGGCGTGCATCGCTGCACACATGGAGCTCGGAGCCGCCACCGTCAGCTACATCGAGGCGGTTATTATGGCCGCACCCTTGTCATGCGCGTCGGCAAGCTCGAGCTGCAGGTTCCGCAGGACCGGGCCGGCCGCTTCTCCACTGAGCTGTTCGAACGCTGCCAGCGTTCGGAAGGCCTTGGTGACGCTCGCGGAGATGTATGTGCAGGTCGTGTCGACCCGGAATGTCAAAGCGATCACCGAAGAGCTGTGTGGCCATGCATTCTCGGCCTCGTCGATCTCGGCAATCAACAAACGCCTGGACGGGAGCCTTCCTCGCTTGTGGCGTCCGTGCGCCGCTTCGGCCCTCGTGATCGCCAATGCCGAACCATCAGCTCGTAGGCACGTTCGGCGTTCTCGGCCGCGGCTTTCTCGCTGTTTCGCAACTCCTTCACGTTGTAGGCGTAAGCCGAACCGCGGCGATCGACACCCCGCTCGCCCAGCGCCTGGTTGCGCCGCGCGAGGCGGCGAAGCCGCTCGGTCCGCTCGTCAGGTACCCAGACCTCCGGCAGAAAGCCGCTGGCATGGAACTGCGCTAGAACGCGGGCATCGATCTTGTCGGTCTTATCTTGGCATGGGCGATCGCCTTCACCTGCATCGGGTTGGCGATAATCACCCGGCCGACATAGGGCGACAGAACCCGCACCACCGCTATGGCGTTGCCCGTGGCCTCGTCGACAACCGCTCTTCGCAAACTGCGGCCGAACCCTTCCAGTCCCGAGCGGGTCAGGTCGACCCGTCCGGGATGGCGCAGCCGGCCGTCTTCCCAGCTCCGCAAAGGTGCGGGGGATGTCCATTGCAATCATCGGCTCCTCGTCAAACAGTCGGGAGCCGGCGGGCGACGCGACACCTACGGATCCGCGCTCTCGGCGCAACCGGGCAGATCGCGGGGGCGCCAGCTACTAACGCGAGCTCGCAGCTCATCGGCCTGCCCGCACTTGGCGTGCTCCCGGTGCCCCTGTCCCGGATGATCGCACAGCACCGTCAGGATCATACCGGTTACCAATATGATGGAACGGCTTAACGAGGAAATCCGAGGCGCACCTATGTCGTGCGCATCTTCCCCAACGCCGAAAGCTTGTGATTTTTCATGGAATGAGGACCCTGTTTGAGGGGTGATTTCGTCCAAACAAATGGCCCCCTCAACGATGGGTCATCAAGATGCCTCCGGTTTGGTCGGAGGCAATTGTGTTTTGGATGTTGGTTGTGGAGACGATTGCAAGATACGCCGGCTGTCGCTGGTGCAGGGAAAGTCGATCAAGGCGATCTGCCGGGAGCTCAAGATCTGCCGGAAGGTGGTGCGCAAGGTTTTGCGTTCCGAGGAGACAGAGTCCCGCTACGAGTGCAAGCATCAGCCTTGTCCCCGGATAGGCGCATGGCGTGACGAGTTGGATCGGCTGCCATCTGCGAATTCGGCCAAGTCTTAGTGGGAGCGGCTGACACTGATCCGCATATTCGAGGAGCTTCGCGGCCTCGGCTATGACGGCAGCTACAGTTCGGCGTGGCGGCATGCTCAAAGTTGAGAGACGGATCGCGGCAGCGCCGCGGCCGAAGCCTACATTCCGTTGAGCTTTGCGCCGGGCGAGGCCTACCAGTTCGACTGGAGCCACGAGATCGTTCTGCTCGACGGCGTGACGGAAAAGGTGAAGGTGGCGCACATCGCGGCTTTACCACAGCCGTATCTCCTTCGTCCGGGCCTATCCGCGCGAAACGCAGGAGATGGTGTTCGACGCCCATGACCGGTCGTTCGGCTTCTTCCGCAGCGCCTGCACGCGCGGCATCTACGACAACATGAAGACGGCGATGGACGCGATCTTCATCGGCAGGATCGCCGCGAGAACCACCGCTTTGCGCAGATGTGCGGGCCTACCTTGTCGAGCCGGAGGCCTGCACACCGGCGGCCGCCTGGGAGAAGGGCCAAGTCGAGAACCAGGTTGGGCTGGTGCGCGAGCGCTTCTTCACACCGAGGCTGCGCTTCAAGACACTGGAGGATCTCAACAGCTGGCTGGCCGACAAATGCGTTGCCTATGCCAAGGCGCATCGGCATCCTGAACAGGGCGAGCGCACGGTCTGGGACGAATTCGAAGAAGAGCGCGCCAGCTTCATTCCCTATGCCGGTCGCTTAGACGGCTTCCATTGCATTCCCGCGTCGGTGTCTAAGACGTGCACGGTGCGCTTCCACAACAACAAATATTCGGTGCTGTCGAGTGCGGTCGGCTGGCCGGTCGAGACCGGATCATTATCCGCCAGGACGGCGTAGTCATGGGCGAGCATGCCCGCTGGTTCGGTCGCAACGAGGTCATCTGCGATCCCTGGCACTACGTGCCGGTGCTGCCCCGCGAGCCGGGCGGATTGCGCAACGGCGCGCCGTTCGAGCCTGTTGACGAGGTCGACGACGTTGAAGAAGCGCCCGCGTGCGCCGTTGCGGATGAGAGGCCGGGCAATGGCGATCGCCAGATGCGACTTACCGGTGCCATGTTCCGCCGACCAGGACGACATTGCGCTGATCGGCCACGAAGGCGCCGGCGGCGAGGTCAGGGTGGCGTGCAGCGTCGCCGCTATCGGCGACGGCACCCAGGTGGTTGGCGCCTGCCTTGGGGTGGGCGATCTTTTCGTTCGAAGCGCTCGACGGTGGATCCAGCAGATTGTTAAGCGAAGTGAGGATTTGACCCCTGCGAAGGCAGCGGCGAGAAGTGAGCCCAACGCCCGAACTTTGGGGCTGCGAAGCGTGTCTATTCAAATAAGTTTTACAAGTCTTTATAACCGAAGGCCGCTCACGATGGTACGTTTTAAGCAAGTCCGAGATCAGGCACAGCCAAAGAGGACAGACTTGGACCGCCGCACACACGTGGGAGTTAAAGCCATGGCAAGAAGAGCGCTCATTTTGGTCGAAGGCGACCCAACGGGTAATGGTCTCCTCTACATCCAAGCGGCCCAGGGCCTCGGTCTACATCCAATTACCCTGTCGGCTGATCCAGCTCGGTACGAGTATCTTGCCGCGGCAAAGTACGAGGCCATCCGTGTCGATACCAACAATCTCGATGCGCTGATCCGTGAATGTTCCTGTCTAGGGGACATTTACGACATTGCTGGAATTACATCACCGCTGGAGGCGTTCTATGCGACCATTGGCAAGCTCTGCCGTCATTTCGATCTACCGGGCCCGAACCCCACATCCATAAAACGGTGCTGCGACAAATTCACTCAGCGTCAGCTCCTCGCGGAGGCCGACGTTCCGATACCTGCTTATCGCTCGGCAGTGAATGCGGCGGACGTAAAGAGCGCGGCCGCGGAGATCGGCCTGCCGGTGGTTCTTAAGCCAGCCGTGGGCGCGGGCAGCTGCGGCGTCCGATTGTGCCGCGACGCCGATGAGTTGGCCGAGCATACGGCTTATCTGTTCGGCGGGCAGTACATATGGCGATCTTCGCCGAGAATCCTGGTCGAAGAATTCGCAGAAGGCCCCCTTTACTACGCTAACACAATGGAAAACGAGGTTTTGGGGATTGGCGCCGCTGACTTCGGGCCTCCACCGTATTTCGTATATCATGAGTTCACCTATCCGGCCGTGCTGACTGATTACGAGCGTACGGGTATCGCCAACGTTTCGCTGAGCTGTTTGCGAGCTCTCGGCCTTGGCTGGGGGCCCACGAGCATTGAACTTCGGTGGACAAAGCGTGGCCCAGTCGTTATTGAGGTCAATCCGCGTCTGGGTGGCACGCCCGGACCTCAGCTGGTTCAATTGGCTTTCGGTGTCGATCTCATTACCGAGCACATCAAGCTTGCCACCGGCGATAAATGTAATTTGCGCAAAAGGCATTCGCAGACTGCGGCAGCGCGGATCCTGCGTCCGGATCGCGATGGCATCCTCGATTGGATCGGTGGCGACAATCGGGCAGCTGCCGTAGCAGGTGTCGCCGAGGTCAAATTCTATGTTCAACCCAAGACGCCGATCGTCAGGAAAGGCGATTACCGAGACCATCTCGGATATGTCATCGCCGCTTCACCCAGCCGGGCTCGGACCGAGGCGATACTTCAGCGTGCCGTAGATTTAATCGATTGGTCGATCACACCATTTCCGACCCTTGGTGAATAGCAAAAATCTGCAAGTCCAGAGTGGAACGCTCGTCACCCAGATCGAGGTTTTGCCGCCAGGCCCGAAGGGTCTATACAACCGACGAAATCGAAACCTGTGGTATCATCCGGTGAAGACCGGTTAAGACCGCAGACGTGCGTATCCGGCGGCCATGAGCACTGCGGTGCTGGGGTCAAGCTTTCGATGGGGAGACGCGATGATGTTCTTCGAGGAGGAGTTTGACGTCCTCGATGCCTTCATCGGTGAAGGCCAAGATTCCGTCGTCATCATTGGTGCCATACACCCAGATGACGCCGTCTTTCTTCGGCTGGTGTCTCCTATGCATGAGGCTCGACGCGGGGTATCCAGCGGAAACCTCGATAACCCCGCATATTGTGAGATGGGTCGCCCTTCATCAGGCGAACATGTGGTCTACATCGCCCGACTCAGTGCTGTTCCTCGGTCCTCGGGCACGGGCAAGACGCATCTGGCTATGAGCCTCGACCGTAATGTCATCCGCACAATTGGTCGTGCAATTCAATCGGCTTTTCCTTGCTGACACCACCGTCCCGATCGGTCTCACCGGATTAATATTTTGAGCGTAAGCCCGAAGTAGTCTCCGACCGTACTGGATTTTCCAAACGCATCGGGTCGTCTACCGCCGAGCGATAGGTGAGCGCAACCAAGGACCCGATCCGAGGTATGCTCATCAATCTGTGGCAAACCTCGGCAGCGCGCGCGATCTTCAGCATCTCGCGATGGAGCTTGGTGAACTCGCACCACCACGCGTCCGCGCCGCCAGCATCGCACCAACCACCGTCTCCAAAGTGACGTGCCCTGCTGTCCGATCCCGGATGCGCGCCTCAACCTTCCACGACTGACTTCTCTGACCTTCAGCCCATAGCCGCGCAAGGTCCCGCGGATGCTCAGTTCAACGTTGAGAAGCTTGCCTTGCAGAAGGTTGCGTCACAACAAGAAGGGCTCGGCTATCCCTGCAAGTCACCGATTTGGCATGAACCGGGCGGCACCATCCCATCCGCAGCAGTTGGGCGATCCCGCGTGCATCCTTTCGGTCGTTCTTCACCGGCATCGCCGAGAGCGCCACCTTCACGTGCCGCGTCTCGCGGTATGAGCGCCGAGCAGCGCCTGTCGGTGCGCAGGGCCGAGAGCGCTCCGCTCATAGCGGCACGAACAAGGCGCGACCCGCCGGATGGATACGGGCAACGTCGACGTCCAGCGGCTTGAAGTAACCCGGCCGCCATTCCGTCAGAGCTTTGTCGGGTACGCGACACAGGTTTGTTTAGCCAATCTCATATTTTGCCCCAAATAGCTGAAAACTGTCACCAAAACTGTTTTCTTCGCCTGTCTGCCAATTGGCACGAGCTTTGAAGCCCTCGTTGCCAGCGCGGCAGCAGGTGCCGACCGCCGCGCCGCCGATGACCGTCTGCTCCCAATATGAAGGAACTGTCATGAACATCCTCGATCGGCAGACTGCACTGGAGCCGCACGAGAGCGCATCAAGGAATCCCATGCCCCCGACGGGGTGCCGGTCGCGTGGCCAACTTCTATCGCGAATGGGCCGGTTCCCACGAGCTGGATGTCGGCCGCGACGGGTACTGCGGGCCGACGATCGTGGCGGAACTGGTGGGCGCCGTGCAGACACCTTATTTGGCCAGTCGCAATCCTGGACGCTGGCTGCGGAAACAGGCCTCATCGGCGTGGAACTGGAACGCCTCGGCTTCCGGTTGATCTATGGGATCGACCTCTCCGAGGAGATGGCCGAAAAGGGACGGGCCGCTCTCCACCCACTCAAGCGCCAGCTATGACATCGCGGTCTGCTGCGGCGTCTTCACGCTCGGGCATGTCCGACCGGACGCGTTGCGCAAACTCGGTAGCGTGACACGCCCAAACGGACTCATTATCGTCAAGCACCTATGCGGAGACCACATCCTTGAGGACGAGGTGCGGCGTCTGCAGGATACCGGCATCCTTGTGCCGGCACAGTGGTCTAAACGATAGCAGCTATGTCGCCGTTTCGGCCGGTTCGTCTGGCCGGCGCTTCGCCTCTGCTTGCGTCGGCGAGAACAGTTCCAGCGGAAGGAAGCAGCAGACTAGCTCAAAGCGCCGATTGGCAAACCTGTGTGCCCAGGTCGACTGGACGGATCCTTTCCTGAAAGCCTTGTAGGGAACAACCATCACCTTCCCAACCAGGAAAATCGCTGAGATCCCTGGCTCACCCCTGCACCCGCAACGTAGATTTGGCCGTGACATAACGGCTGTCGCCGTAGTCACCAGTGCGAAATTCGCGATATTCCTCCATAGCACCATTAGATTGACGCCGGGTCGTTTCAGCTCGCAAGCCAGCGTGGCCCAGTTCGGTTCGGTGCGTCGGCGCAGCCCGGCTTGTTGCTGGCATGGCGCTGCTCCAAGACTGCGTGGGTCAGCTTGGCAGACAGAGGCCAGCTCAAGCCGGCCTTTGCCGCCCGTGCAGATTATCCTGGCTCGTACTGCGCGCCCCGTGCGTGCGCCCGGTCTGCCGGCGGCGCTGACACCGTCACGCAACATCTGTCGGATTTGTCTCTGGTCAGTTCTCTCTTGGCGGGCATCAGCCATTCCTCGTTGATGACGAGGGGCCTCATGCCCGAGGGACTGACCCCGGGCGAATATGTCTCTCGACCAGAAGCCCCGCCGGACGGCACAGGCGGCCGGCTTCGTTCGGAATCCGCACTTCCTTCAACATTGTGTCGTGGCCAGTGACGAGATATCTGACAGCTTCTGGAACCAGGCTTCTTACACTCGAACCTCATGCCTATTTAGCCTTCTCGGTTCCTGCTGCGGATGGGGGCTGGCAAACTTCGATGGTCAATTGATCGGCGTGACCACAACCGGCGTAGCCATCAAGTTCGGCGGTCTCGATCAGATTAAGAGAGATATGCACGATCTCCGCGCGCATCACTGTTAACCGCCATTTCAACACCCGACCCGCAGCCGGCCTTCACGAATTTTCTGACCTCCCGCTTGTGAGGCTCGCTGCAGTCGCGGCGATGGACGCCGCATCGATCCCGTAGTGCCGATAAAGATCTTTTACCGTGCCAGTCTGCCCGAAATGCTCGACCCCAAGGCTGACCGTTTTGTGGCCCATCACCCCACCCAGCCAAGAGAGAGCCGCCGGGTGACCGTCGATGACGGTGACAATCCTGCAATGGCGCGGCAATTTGCCAAGGAGGCGCTCAGCATGGCTCAGTGCACGCAAATTGCCGAGGGCACGTTCGCGCTGGGCAGCTTGCCAACCGGCGTTCAGACGATCGGCCGACGTGATGGACAGGACACCGATATCGCGCCGCCGGTCGGCTAGCATGCCCGCAGCTGCAATGGCTTCGGTCGCGACCGTCCCCTGATAGGCGATAATGAGATCGGCATTAGGCCCAGGTTCTTTTAGCCAAGTCGCCCCATCAATCGCCTCCTGTGCGAAATGTTCGTTCGGCTTACGGCCAGGTTGCTCGATCTGGCGGGTGCTGAGGCGAAGGTAGACCGAGCCGCCCGTCTCGTCGCGCAGCCATGTGCGCTCGTCTGGATCGCCCTCTCCGTCGCGCTGCATGTAATCGAAGGCCCAGGCTATGATAATGGCGAGTTCGTCGGCGAAGGCCGGCTCAAAGCTCGCCAGCCCGTCCTGGCTGATACCGATTAGCGGCTGAGCGATCGACTGATGCGCCCCGCCCTCACTCGAAAGTGAGATGCCGGATGGTGTACCCACTACGATGAAGCGTGCGTCTTGGTAGCATGCGTAGTTCAACGCGTCGAGGCCGCGCGACAGGAATGGATCATAGAGCGTACCGATCGGCAGCAGCCGTTCACAAAATAGAGAATGGGAAAGTCCGGCCGCGCCCAACAGCAGGAACAGGTTCATTTCGGCGATTCCGAGCTCGATGTGCTGCCCTTTGGGCGAGAAATCCCACTTCTGCGCGCTCGGGATGCGCTGGTCGCGGAAGAGATCGATAAGTTCCCGACGCGCGAAGAGCTGGCGGCGGTTGACCCACGGTCCGAGATTGGTTGAAACTGTCACGTCCGGTGAGGTCGTAACGATGCGGGCGGCGAGTTCGCTGCTGGATTTGCCGATCGCGTCGAGAATACGGCCGAAGGCGGCCTGGGTCGAAATTTCTTCGCGCACTGCGGCTGGGCTGGCGGCAATGGTCTGCGGCACCTCGATGCGCTTGGCGCGGTGTCGTCGGCGGCCCTTTGCGAAGAACGGCACGGAGCCGAGGAAGGCCTGGATCTCTTCCGCAGATCCATCCAGCCCCTCAAAGCACTCCCATTCGCGATCCGCCCGGACCTTCATCTGCTCCTGAAAGGCCTGCATCTGTGCAGAGGTCATGAGCCCAGAATGGTTGTCCTTGTGGCCGGCGAGCGGCGTACCGTAACCCTTTACAGTATAGGCGATGAAGACGGTCGGACGGTCGTGGTCGACGCGATTGAAGGTGTCCGTCAGGGTCTCGAGGCAGTGCCCACCAAGATTATTCATCAGCTCCGACAGCTCATCGTCGGAGCGCCGATCCATGAGCGCACTCACGTTGCCCTGGTCGCCAAGATCATCGAGCAGGCGCCTGCGCCAGGCGGCGCCGCCCTGGAACAACAGCGCCGAATAAAGCTGGTTCGAGCAGGCGTCGATCCATTGCTTGAGCGCTTCGCCGCCAAGCTCTTTAAAGGCAGCACGCTGCAATGCGCCGTATTTGAGCGTCACGACATCCCAGCCGAATGCCCTGAACACCGTCTCTATTCGATCGCAGAGACCCTCGCGCACAACGCCATCCAGACTCTGGCGGTTATAGTCGACAATCCACCAGCAATTGCGCAGGTCGTTTTTCCAGCCTTCCTGCAGCGCCTCGTATACATTGCCTTCGTCGAGTTCGGCGTCGCCGACCAGCGCGATCATCCGGCCAGGTTTAATACCGGTGGGGCTCCAGCCCTTTGCGGCTATGTAGTCCTGGATCAACGACGCAAACGGCGTAATCCCAACACCGAGCCCAACGGAGCCGGTCGAGAAATCGACATCGTCCACATCCTTCGTGCGGCTAGGGTATGACTGGGCGCCCTGATAGCCGCGAAAGTTCTGCAGCTTTTCGAGCGTCTGATTGCCCATCAGATACTGAATCGCATGGAAGACCGGCGAGGCGTGAGGCTTGACTGCGACACGGTCCTGCGGCTCCAGTACGTCGAAATAAAGTGCAGTCATCAGCGAGACCATCGAGGCTGACGATGCCTGATGGCCGCCAACCTTGACGCCATCCACCTTTTCGCGCCGGTTCGCCTGGTCAATTATCCAGCAGGCGAGCCAGAGAGTTTTCCTCTCCAGTCGGCGGAGCATTTCGAGGTCACAGGTTGCCTTGACCATTTCACGGGTTCTCTCGCTGCGGTGTGTTTCTTGGCAATTTACCGCTCATTTGCCGCAAGTTCCTTGCTATTTTCTTCTCGATTCTGGAAAACTTCGACCGAATCTACCACAAATAGGCCATAACGCCGATGAAGTCTGCCAAACTGGATTCGATGGACTGCAAGATCCTGCGTGAATTGCAGGCCAATGCTCGACTGACGAACCAAGAGCTGAGCGAAAAGGTAGGCCTCAGCCCATCCCCATGCCTACGGCGCCTGCGCCGATTGGAATCCGAGAGGATCATCACGGGCTACTCTGTGACACTCGACGAGGAAAAGCTGGGCCTGCCGGTCGCGATTTTCATGTCTGTGAAGCTGGAGCGCCAGATCGATTCCGCACTCGTCGCTTTCGAGACCGAGATCAAGAAGCATCGTGAAGTTGTCGACTGTTGGCTGATGACGGGCGACAACGACTACCTCCTTCGGGTTTTGACGTCCGGGTTGAAAGAGTATGAGACGTTTCTGACCGGGACACTGACCAAGATTCCCGGAATCGCCTCCATCCAGTCGTCAGTCTCACTTAGGCGTGTGAAATCTTCGGGATCGGGTATCGTGTAACGCACCTATGTCCCGCAGCGCCTGGGCGAGCCAGTCGGCCGGCCAATGTCCTGGACCAAGGGCTGAATGCGCGTTGTTGAGGTTTGGAGCGCGGCCTGAGAGTGCACAGTTCGGTTCGAGGTGGACTGGGCCCGTTGGGCCAAGTCAGGCCGCTGAACTGACCATGGTCGAATTGAAACTCCACCTTCCGGCGGTCCAAACAAGGGTATCGGATCAGGCTTTGCGCGCAATATCGCAGATCGCGTGGTTTTTATGGATGCAGCCAAAATCGTCGAGCAGAGCGAGCCGAAGGAATTCTTTGGCAATCCCGCCAATGACGCGTCCGCACGTTCCTTGAGCAGATATTGCATTAGTACCCGGCATGATCATGACGGCGCCATCTGATCCGCGCTGGAGATCTCGGATTTTTGGCATGCGCCAGCGGCTTTCTGCCGAAGGCTGCCGACGGGGCAGGCCGGGCGGCTTAGCGGTCTAGTTGCGCGCGTCGCACGTGCATCCTGGAAGCGTACTGCGTGCCGAAGTGCCGGCATGCCGGCATGCCGATCTGCTCAACGACCGCGGCTGTGCCTGGATCGAGCGATAAGTGGTTCCCGAAGACAAACGGGCCGCTCTCATTAGACATATCAGCTGGCTCAGAATCTGGCAGAGGTAACCTCGCCAGAGATGCGGTTACACCCGCAAGTCCGGCGGCTTGCGATGGTTACCGGTGTTGCGGCCATTGGGATGTTCACCGGTTCGCCGAACCGCAGAACTGGTGCATTACTTCGGCTCAATTCCCGCGTCCGGCAATCCGCTCGGCATCGCCAGATATGGCCGAATCAGCAAGCCCGGGTCTTCCGCCGCACGCGCCATGCTTGGTCGAGGTCGCCTGGGCGGCGTTCAGGTAAGTCTACAACGTCAGGAGTTGCGCAACCGGGAGCGGCCGAGCATGCCGAACGCGCCTAAGAGGCTCAAAGCGGGCGCATGGACGCTACAAAGAAAGAAGCGTTTATGAAGGATGGGCGGCGGCCCTCTCCTCCGGCGCCGCTGCTTGTCCGTGTCAGGAGAATAGCACATGAGCTGATAAAAGCGCTTTGTGGATGTCACCATCGGACGAATTAGGGGTGCTAGACTGCGCAACCCAGTTGACCTGGAGCTATACTAGGTATACCGCTTCTTTCGAAGCATCTATCAATTCGAAGCATCTATCTGAAACGTCTTCTCGGAGTGCCGGCGATGGTTCGGTTTGGAAGGGTGTTCGAGCAAGTCGGAACAAGGTAGGGATCTCTGTGAGCATTTCTCTGTTGCAAAGCGCGCCGTCGCTTCACGAGGCGGTTCGGGAAGAACTTCTGGAGCGGATAAAGGGCGGAACCTATCAGCCGGGTGCGCTCATCCCGTCCACGGCAATGTTGAGCGAAGAATTCGGGGTCAGCGCTATTACGGTAAAGCGGGCATTACGTGATCTGCAGTCATTGGGTATGCTGACGACTGTTGCCGGGAAGGGGACCTTCGTAAAAGACAACAAGCGCTTTCTTCTCCAGCTAGATGCTTCGATGTCTTGGCTTATGAATGCCAACCTGCGGCTCCTATCGATCGCGCGAGAGAAGATTTCGGAATCAGCGATGCAGACATTCGAGCCGCCGGAAGTGGCGATGCTATGCGTCCGCAAGATGGTCTTCTCTGGGGATAATTCTCCCATTATGTACGACGCCACCTATCTGTCGTCAGATGTCGATGGCGGCATTGTCGATGAGTTCGGCGCTGGTTTCGTGACCAGCGTGCTTAGTCGTCACGATATCAATATTACAAACATAAGAATAATCATCGACGCGGTGCCGGCTTCAGGAAAGGCAGGCGAGGTCTTTGGTGTTCCTAGCGGGTACCCCATGCTTCGCCGACTTTACTACATTGCGACAAATAGGGCGGGAATGACAATCTACGGCATTACGGAATCCCCGTTCGACAAGTTGGCGTGCGTGTTTGATATCCCTTCCGTGCCGCGCTGCGCTCAATTGTCCGAGTTTGTCAAGTGAACGCCGTGACCTGAGCTACGGATGTCGTCGCGGTAGCTCTTGGTATCGGGCCGAAATGAACCGCACAGCAACGTATGTGGCAAGGGATCACCTGCGCTAGGCGCGATCTGGCAGCCAATATCCAGCATGAGAAGGTAGGGTAAGAGATGACTCAATTAACCCGTATTTGGTCGCCGATCGATTACGAAAAAGACGGGAAGCAGGAGGACTGCCTGCGTCTTCCGATCTCGATCGATACCTCGGCATATGGGTGGGTTCCTATCCCATTGATCTGCATCAGGAACGGCAACGGTTCTACCGCGGTTCTTGTCGCCGGCGTTCACGGTGACGAATACGAAGGCCAGATCGGCCTTATGCGTCTTGCAAGGAACCTCGAGGCCGAAGACGTTGCCGGCCGGATCATCATCATTCCGTGTCTGAATTTCCCTGCGGTCGAATCAGGGCGTCGGGTTTCGCCGATCGACGAGGGCAACCTCAACCGCCTCTATCCGGGGCAGGCCCATGGAACGGCGACTTCCATGATCGCCCACTACATCACGTCCATTCTTCTGCCGATGGCCGATCTCATCGTCGATCTGCATTCAGGAGGGCGTTCGCTTCTTTACACGCCCTGCAGTCTGATCCGCCCGGGCAAGACTCCGGAGCAGCATGCGAAGCAGGTCGAATTGCTCAAGGTGCTCGGCGCTCCAATCGGCTATCTGACCGACGGCACAGGCATGGGAGGCAATACCACTCTACCGGCCGCTGCGGAAAACAGCGGCGTTCCCGTAATCACGGCAGAACTTGGCGGCGGTGCGACGCTGAACCCGGTCGGCACGGATCTTGCGGTGAACGGTGCCATGCGGCTTCTGAAGCATATCGGCATTCTGCCGTCCTGCGAAGTCGAGGCCGCCGGACGTGTGCGGCTCATGAAAAGCTCCAGCACCGGGCTCATGGTCTATGCTCAGACCGACGGGCTTTTTGAACCGCTGGCCGAACCTGGCGAGGATGTAGCGGAGGGGCAGCTCGCCGGGCTTATCCATTGGCTTCACTGGCCGCACAGGGAGCCGGAGAAGGTCTTTTTCGCTCGTTCGGGCATGGTAGTCTCCCGGCGCTATCCGACGCTAACCAAACGTGGCGACTGCCTCTTCGAACTACTACAGGATATCGAACCTTCCCCCAAGGCCTGAGCCTATGGCGGTCGAACTCAACCCACGTGTCGCCGGGATGCAATGCATCCGTTGCGACACGCTCTATCCGATCGACGATCACTTCGAAGGATGTCCGGCGTGTCATGACGCAGGTATTCCTTCAAGTGTCGCCCCGCATTTCGCAGAACTTCCGTCTTCGCTAGAAGCGGGACGCATCAGGGACTGGCTCAGCTATCCGATGGCTTCGGGGCTTGGTGAGGGCAATACGCCGCTTTCCAGCATGAAGCGACTGGCTGATGCCCTGGGTGTCGGGACGCTATACACGAAGAACGAATTCGTCAACCCTGCTGGCTCCCACAAAGACCGCATGGCGTCTATGATCGTCCATAGGGCGCTCCACATCGGGGCGCCCACCGTCGCGGTTGCTTCTACAGGCAATGCCGGGGTCTCTACGGCCGCCTACGCGGCCCGTGCTGGGCTCAAATGCGTTGTGGTCACAACCCCGCAAATCACGCCGAACTGGCGGCGTGCACTTGAAATGCACGGCGCACGGATCATCGCGACGGAGCATCCCGACGATCGTTGGAAGCTCGTTCGGGAAATGGCGCGCCGGGGCGAATGGTATCCTGTGACGAATTACCTGACCCCGCCCGTCGGGAGCAATCCTTTCGGGGTCGACGGCTATCGGGCCATCGCGTTCGAGCTATATCTGCAACTTGGTCAGGCCGCCCCGACCGATATCGTGGTACCGTTATCGCGTGGTGATCTGATCTGGGGGATCGCAAAGGGCTATGTCGACCTCCAGGCGGCGAGGCTGATTCAGTCATTGCCCAGAGTTCACGCCGTTGAGCCTCTGCCACGGATCGGGCGTGCGACTGCGGGGCAGGGTATGACCGGCAGTTATCCTGGCAGTACTAGCATGGTGTCGATCAGCGGGGATACGGTAACATATCAGTCCTTGAAGGCGTTGGAGATGACGCGGTCTTCGGCAGTAGCCGTGACTGATGCTGAAGTCGCCGCGGATCAGGCGCTTCTGGGGCGGGAAGGCTTGTATCTGGAGCGTTCGAGCGTTGCTGCCGTCTCCGGATTGCGAAGGCTACTCGCGGAGGGCGCGGTACCCCGTGATGCGCGGGTCATCCTGCTTGCCACTTCGCACGGCTACAAGGAAGAGGCGTTATATTCTGAGCAACTGAATGCGGTGGGAGTTGCGGAATTTGCCACCGGTCGAGCCTAATCGCGCGGTCTCCGCGTTGGCAGCGACACCACCTCACCTGACCGCAGGCCTAATCGCGCCAGCGACAGAGGATGGCGTAGTCACGGCGTCCAATTGCCGTGCGTCGGTCGATGCTGGCCAGCGATCGACGCACCTGATCCGGCGCGAGAAAGGGCTGGCGCGCGCAAATGTGGGCGTCCGGCGCGACATGATCCAATTGGCGTGGCAGTCTCTCTGATTCCAAAGGAACAGCGGTCTTGCCCAATGCTTCCGGGCGCGCACCGCCGACGGCCGCGGCACCATGCGTATTACAATGAATCCGGACAGCGATTCCGAGAGGAAACCGGACGGCTTAGAGCGCCTCTGGGTCTCTTTCGATATTTGTCGACGAACTCGTTTTTTTCGGTCAAGCGGGAGTTGCGCCTGGGAATGGGCATGCTTTCGCCGGAAAGTTCGATGCGATAGGCACTATGGACAAGGCGGTCGACGGCGATGGTCGCGGTGCCGGTCAAGAGGGGCGCGGCCTTTTGCTTTCGCATGCTGTCGCCCTGGAGCACTACTCGGTGGGCGTTGTGCACGATCCTGTCGAGAATGGCGTCGGCGACGGTGGGGTCTGCGATCAGGTCATGCCATCTGGCCACCGGACCTGGGCGGTGATCAGGGTGGATTTGCGGCGATAACGTTCCTTCGAGGAAGCGCTGTTGATCGGTGAGGCTGTGGGTTCCGAAGTCATCGAGGATGAGCAGTTGTGCGCGGGTGAGTTTGTCGATGAGGCGTGGAAAGCGGCCATCGAGACGGGCGAGCGCCAAATCCTCGAACAGGCGCGGCACGCGCACATAGAGCACGGAATGATCGAGCCGTGCCGCTTGCCGGCCGAAGGCGCAGGCCAGCCACGACTTGCCGGTTCCGGTCTGGCCGGTGACGATCAGGTTCTCATGCGCCTTCAGCCATTCACCCTGGGCGAGCGCCATGGTGCCGCGCCGGTCGAGCCCGCGCGGCGCGGCAAAGTCGATGTCCTCGATGCAGGCTTCGGGAAAGCGCAACCTGGCTGAGCGAGCCGGTTCCGGATGTCGGCCCGTATGGCGACCTCGCGGTCGAGCATCAGGCCGAGCCACTCATCACGGCTAAGCTCGTTGCGTTGTTCCGTTCGGCCAGTTCGCGCCAGGCGGCAGCCATGCCGGCCAGACCGAGGGCCTGCATCTGGTCGAGGGTGGGGTTCGTCAGCATTCTTTCTTCCTTTCCTTCACTGGTAATAGGTGGAGCCGCGGATGTTGGCGTGCTGGGTTGTCGGCTTTCCCGGTCAGCGGAGCTGGCTCGGTCCAGGCCGGCTTTGAGGATGCGGTGACAGAGGAGTAGGCGATCGCGTTGATCAGCAGCCCCGCTCGCAGGCGGCATCGAGACGCTCCGGCCCATAGCGCGACGCCAGCGACAGAATGCCCATGGCCGAGCGGTATCCCTGCTCCGGATGTGGCCGGTCGTGCATCATGCGCTCGACCAGGATGGCGGCGTTCGGGCCGATCCTGGCCGCCCGGCTGATCAGACTGGCCGGCGTGGTGTTGGCGTAGCGCTGGTGCGCCTTGGGCATGTGTTCGTTGACGGTGACATGGCCGGAACGCTGCGAGCGCGGACATGGCTGGCGACACGCTGGTGATCGTGGAAGATCTCGACCACTCGATGAGTAAGCCGCACCTCGACGGTGCGCCCGATCAGCCGATGCGGCACCGAGTAGAAGGTCTTGTCGACCTCGACATGGTAATCAGGATGGACCTTCGCTGACTTCCACTCGGCGTATTCTAACGGTGCCGCCGGCAGCGGCTTCAAGGCAGCCCGCTCGATCTCCTCGAACAGTTCGCGGCGGCTTTGGCCGACATGGCGCACCGGCCGGTTGTTCAGCTCCTCGAGCAGTTCGGCGATCGCCGCGTTGAGCTCGGCGATCGATAAGAAGGATCTATTCCTGAGCCGTGTCAGAATCCAACGCTCGACGATCAGCACCGCGCCCTCGACCTTGCCTTTGTCGCGCGGCTTGCGGCTGCGGGCCGGCAGGATGGTGGTGTCGTAATGCTCGGCCATGGCGGCAAAGGTCGCGTTCAGCGTCGGCTCGAACCACAGCGCCTTGACGACACCGGCCTTCAGGTTGTCGCACACGATCGCTCTGGTGACACCGCCGAAGAAGGCGAGCGCTCGCACCTGGCCTTCGATCCAGTCCGGCAGCTTTTGGCTGGAGCTGGCAAAGGCGAAGGTCAGGTTGGAGGCGCCCAGCACCGCGACAAAAATCTGCGCCGGGTAAATGGCGCCGGTCGCCGGATCGATCACCGGCACCGTCTGCCCGGCATAGTCCGTCTGCATCACTGCGCCCGCCGCATGCCGGTTGCGGAATGTCGCGCTCGTCCGGCGCTCGAAAGCGGCGAAGTGCTCGCAGAACCAGGTGTAGCCGTAGCCGTCGGGATGGGCGGCGCGATACTCCTGCCACAACAGCGTCAGCATCACCCCCTTGCGCTTCAACTCCCGGGCGATCAGCGCAGACTCCGGTTCGCTCAGATCTTGCGGCGGACGACCGGCACGGCCGAACAGTAGCCGCTCAAGCGCCGCGTCATCATGGCCCGGCGGCAGCGGCCAGCATGACAGCCCGGCCTCCCGCGCCCAGCAAATAGGTCGGTCGTCTTACTGATCTTGAGCCGTTCCGACACCTCACGCACCGAAAGACCCTGCTCATGGGTCAGGCGCAAGATCGCTTGGATATCCCTCACGCTCGTTCGTCTCGCTTGCTTCCGTCTCGGCATGGCCCCTCTCAACATCATCGTGAGAGGCCAAATTGCCAAACGGCGCAGCCGAGAACCGACCGTTTAATCCGCTCTCGAAAAAAACTGTCTGGGATTTAGCGGAATCGCTGTCCTGCGAATTACTGAAATCACTGTCCGGGATTTAGCGAAAAGGGTGTCCGGGAATTACCGAAACACGCATGGTGGAACGCTTCTCGTAGCGATCCTCGACGATTTCAAGGAGATCGCGGCGTTGTTCGTCATCGAGCTTCTCAGGCCCCTTCTTCGCGGCCCAGGCTACTTTCATAAGGAGATAATCAACAAATGCTGACCAATCCAACCATCGACATGCCAAACGGGCCCCACCATAGCGGCGCTGATGGGCCGCGACGCGTTTAGGTGAAGAAGATCTCGATCGTTCGGCTTGTCGCCTGGACATCCACCTGCTCTCGGATGAGGCTGTGCGGCACGGAGTAGAAATAGCGCTCGAACTCGACGTTAAGTCTGTTGATACTCACGCCAGCCGCCACTCGGGAGATTCGTATTCCTCGGCCGGCAGCACCTGCTGGACGTATCGCCAAAAAAACAGGTCGCGACGGCACTGTCCAGTCGGCGCATGACGTGGGTGTTGATCCGCTCGACAGCCTCGCGGATAGCGGCATTGGCTTCGGGTTGTGTGCGTCAAGTTCTGCAAAATGGGGCGGCCATGATGCTGGTCATGCGGCTTGGCGCAGAGCGAGCTTCTTGTGCTCGCGCAGATCATCCATGTTGATATAGCGGTTGGCCTCCATCCAGTTTTCGTTGGTTTCGACGGCCAGCGCCCTGACCAGGCGCAGGCAGCTTTCGGCGTTCGGGAAGATGCGCACGACATAGGTGCGCCGGCGGATTTCCTCGTTGAGCCGTTCAAGCATGTTGGTGGACTTGAGGTGCTTGTGATGCTGACGCGGCAGCCGGAAGAAAGTCAGCGTCTGTTCTATGGCGTCTTCCGCCCAGGTGGTCAGCCGCGGGTAGCGGGCGGACCATTTGGACAGCCACGCGGCGAGATCGGCCTTGGCCTCGGCGAGATCGCGCCGGTCGTAGAGCC
>NZ_JAMYVF010000028.1:0-41464 GCF_040323735.1 Mesorhizobium sp. M0029 | reverse complement strand
GACTGGTCGTAGCGCATGTTCTGGTTGACCGAGAGGATCTTGCCGGACTTTGATGCTTCGTCGCGCAGCTTCACGGCTTCATCGACCGACAGCGCCAGTGGCTTCTGCGCCAGGATCGCCTTGATGTGAGGCTGCTTCAGCGCATGGCGGATCAGCGCCGGCTGCTGGTCGGGCGGAAAGGCAAGGTCGACGATCTCGACCTCAGAATCCTCGATCAGCTGTTCCGGCGTGTCGTGCACGGTCGGGATGTCCCAACGCGTGGCGACCTTCTGCGCATTGGAACGGGTCCGCGAGGCGATCGCCATCACGTTGAACCCCGCTTCGCGATAGGCTGCCAGATGGCACTCGGCCATGATCATGCCGGCGCCGATGCAGCCGATACGGTATTCTTTCGTGCGGACCTTCACGTCCGGCTCGAAGCCTTCGCTCGCCATGTCTTCCTCCCGCAATTCTGTTTTCGCAGCCGCGATCATCTCGCCAACGCGCCTCCGTCCTGCCCGAAATAATGCACCCGGGCCGGCTCGCAGGATATCGCTACCGCCGCATCCGGCCTGATGTCGGGCTGGCCGCGCAGCAGCGCCTTCAGCCGCGCCTCTCCGGCGGCGAGCGTTACCACCGTGTAGCCGCCAAGCGGCTCGACCTCGAACACGCGTGCCGGGCGGCCAACGCCCCCGTCGACCCAGGGCCGGACCTTGATGTCCTCCGGCCTCAGCCCGATTTCGATCGCGTCGGCCGGAGCAGCGCGATCGTCGATGCTGACCGCGCCTTCGGCGGCCTCGATGCCACCGTCGCCGCGAACGGATTTAAGGATGTTCATCATCGGCGAACCAAGCAGTCGCGCCACATAGGTGTTCGCCGGGCGGTCGTAGATCTCGGACGGGGCGCCGATCTGTCGGATCCTCCCATTCTCCAGAATCGCGATGCGGTCGGCGATCGACATCGCCTCTTCCTGGTCATGGGTGACGTAGATCAGCGTCTTGCCGAGTTCGCGCTGGATGCGCTTGAGCTCGACGCGCGTTTCCTCGCGCAGCCGCGCATCGAGCGCAGAGATCGGGTCGTCCATCAGATAGGCGTTCGGGTCGCGCACCAGGGCGCGGGCTATGGCCACGCGCTGCCGCTCGCCACCGGAAAGCTGCGCCGGCGGCTTGTGCAGGATATGGCCGATGTGGAGCTTGGCGGCCACGTCGGCGACACGCTTCTCGATCTGGGCCTCGGCGACCTTGCGCTCGACCAGCGGGAAACGCACATTTTCGCGCGCGCTCATATGGGGGAACAGCGCCAGGTTCTGGAACACCATGGCGACATTGCGCTCGGCCGGAGAGACGGTGTTGACCGGTTTGCCGCCGATCAGGATCTCTCCGGCGTCAGGCGTCTCCAGCCCGAGCACCAGGCGCAGGATTGTCGATTTGCCCGACAGCGGCGGCCCGAAGAAGCAGAAGAATTCGTTGTCATTGACGGTGAACGACGCGTCGTCGACGGCGAGCGTCGTGCCGTAACGCTTGCTGACATTGCGAAAGACGATATCGGCCATGTCAACCTGCCTTCATCGCAATGCCGCTGCGGGCATCGAAGACACGCACGGACGATGCCATGGGGGCGACGACGGCAAGCTCGCCGATCGACAGTCCGACAGCATTGTCGAACACCGCCTTCACGGCGGTCTCGCCATCGCCGAGATGGACGATGGTCCTCGCGCCGATCCGCTCGACGAAGCTCACCGGCATGGCGAAGCCCTGCCCGCTCTGCACCAGCGACACCTGTTCGGGCCGGAAGCCGTAAAGCACCTCAGAGCGCGATCCGCGCAAGGTGGCGGCCAGCGCATCCGGCAGCGTCGGCGTGACCCCCAGTGGCCCGAGATCGACCACCAGGCCCAGGTCGCTCTCCGCCGGCCTTCCCTTCAGCAGGTTCATGCCCGGAGCGCCGATGAAGCGGGCGACGAAGACATTGGCTGGATTGTTGTAGACTTCCAGCGGCGTTCCCACCTGCTGCAGCACGCCGTGATCCATGACGGCAATGCGGTCGGCCATGGTCATGGCCTCGAGCTGGTCATGGGTGACGTAGACCATCGTCTGCCTGAACTGGCGCTGCAGCTGCTTGAGCTCGGTCCGCATTACCGCCCGGAAGGCGGCGTCGACATTGGACAGCGGCTCGTCGAGCAGGAAGATGGCCGGCTCCATGATCGCCGAGCGTCCGATTGCCACCCGCTGCAGGATGTTGACCGAGAGCCGGTCGGCCTTGCGGTCGAGCAGCGGCGTCAACTGCAGCAGCTCGGCGGTGGCGCCGACGCGGCGGTCGATCTCAGCTTTCGCCGCACCACGCATCCGCGGCCCATAGGCAAGGTTCTGGCGCACCGTCATATGGGTGAAGATGGCATAGTTCTGGAAAACGAAGCCGACGCCGCGGCGGCCCATGGGCACGCCGGCCATGTCGCGCTCGCCAAACAGGATCTTGCCGCTGGTCGGCTCCTCCATGCCGGCTATCATGTTCATCGTTGTCGACTTGCCGCAGCCCGAAGGCCCGAGCAGCGCCATGAACTCGCCATCGGCGATGTCGAGGTCCATGGTCTTCAGCGCCGTGAACTCGCCAAAGGTCTTGACCAGGTTGCGCAGCTGGATCGCACTCATGCCGGCACCAGCCTTGCGCGCGCCATGCGCTTCATGGCGAATACGGCAACGATCGAAAGCACGACCAGGATGGCCAGTGCGATCGCCGCCACATAGCCCCAGATCAGGTCCTGCGTCGTGACCTTGTAGATGTAGACGGAGATCGTCTCCGTGGCGACGCCGGGGCCGCCGCCGGTCATGATGTAGAGCGTGTCGAAGATCTTGAAGTTCTCGATGACACGGATCGCCAGCGCGATGATGATGATCGTCTTCATCTTCGGCAGCACGATGGTGACGAAGCGCTGCCACGGATTGGCGCCGAGCAGGGTCGCCGCCTTGATCTGGTCCTGCGGCACGCCGACCAGGCCGGCAAGCAGAATCAGGAACATCAGCGGCGTCCATTGCCAGATATCGGCGATGATCACCGCGATCAGCGCCAGTGTGGGGTCAGACAGCCAGGCGATGGTGACGCGGGAACCGCTGAGTGCCGACAGGATGTCGTTCAGCGGCCCGCCCGACTGGAACAGCATGAAGAACATGTAGCCGGCCACCGCCGGAACCACCATCATCGGCATCAGCAGGATCGAATAGAAGATCCGCTTGCCCGGAAAATCGTCCGCGAACAGCGTCGCCAATGCCAGGCCAAGCAGGAATTCGACAGGCACGCACACGACCATGACGATGGCCGTGCGCCTCAGCGCGCTCCAGAAGCGCGCATCGGCGGCAAGGTCGGTGTAGTTGGCGAAGCTGTTCCACATCTCCCATGCGTTCCACCAGCCCAGGCCGGAGAGGGGCGACCAGTCGGTGACGCTGATGTAGAGCTGCATCAGCAGCGGGAAGGCGGAGATGAAGAGCACCAGGATCTGCGCCGGCAGCGTCAGCCGGAATCCCAGCCGCACTCCCTCGTCCCGCAGCGCGGGCTTGCCAAGCGCGGCCTTTGCGTCCTTTGAGACAGTCACGGTCACCGCGCTCATTGCTTGAGCGCGCCGAACGTCAGCCCGCGCACCAGATGGCGCTGGATGGCAATGCCCATGATGACCGGCGGCACCGCGGCCATAAGACCGAGCGCGGCCTTGGCGCCATAGAGCTGCCCGGTCATCGAGGAGGACAGCGAGGCCATGTAGACGGGGATCGTCACCCATTCACGCGTCGTCAGCAGCAGCGCGATCAGATAGTCCGACCAGTTGAGGATGAAGACGAAGAGGGCGGCGCTGGCCAGCGGTGCGCGCATCATCGGCAGCGTGATGCGCGTGAAGACGCGCAGCCGCGAACAACCTTCGACAAGCGCCGCTTCCTCGATCTCGCGCGGCATGTCGTCGAAGAAGGTCTTCATGAGCCAGAAAGCGAACGGCAGGGTGACGATGCCGTAGATCAGCGCCAGGCCAAACCAGCTGTCGGTGAAGTTCAGGAAGGCCCACATGATCATGACCGGGATCATCACCGCCATTGGCGGAAACAGCCTGAGCTGGATCAGCGCCAGCGGCAGGTTCTGGCCCGAGCCGAAACGCGACAGCCCGTAGGCCGCAGCCGTGCCCGCCGACATTGCGATCGCCGTGCCGAACACCGAAGACAGCAGCGACGACAGGATCGGCTTCAGCGCGGTGCGGTCGAGCGCCACGATCAGATTGTTGTTGGACTCGCCGAAGACGAACTGGAAATTGCCCAGCGTCGGGTTCTTCGGCCACCATGTCAGGTCGGCGCCGGTCGCCGACCATTCGGCGATCGGCTTGAAGGCCATCGACACCATCCACAGGATCGGTACCAGCGTCACCGCCATCGCCGCGAAGATCGCGGCGTAGCGGAATATCTCGAAGGGGACGGAACGCTTCATCTGGCTGCTTTGCTGGTGGCGTTGACTGCGGCGGGGAGGAACAGATGCTCCTCCCCTCCAGCGCTGATCCAGGGAGACGGATCAGCTGATCGGGTCGAGAACCGTCGGCCAGGCCTCCTTGTTCGTCCTGATGGCTTCGAGCAATTTTGTCCTCGCCGATGCGGCGGGCGATCTTCTTCCACTCCGCTTCCGTGTCGGCCATCGCCTGTTCCGCTGTCTTGGCCTTGGTCAGCGACGCCATCAGATTTTCGTCCAATGCGTTGTGGAAGGCGGTGGCGCCGGGATAGTTGATCGTCGGCACCGTGCGGGCGACGGTCTCGCGCACCACGTCGATGTGGTAGGCGTGGTAGGTCTGGCGCACCAGCGGATCGGAGAAATCCGAGAGCCGGAACGGATCGAGATAGCCGCCCGGATTGGCGCTCATCCAGGCATAGATGCGGGCGGAGCCCAGCCACTGCAGCAAAAGGTAGGCGACCTCCTGGTTTTTCGACTGAGACGAGACCATGCCGGTCAGCGAGAACCACAGCACGGAACGGCTGATCAGCTTGCCGTCGACTTCGCGGCCGGGCGGCAGCATCGAGCCGATCTTGCCGGTGACGGCGGAATCCTTGTTGCCGGCATTGTCGAGGAATTTCGGCAGGTTCGAGAAGGCGCAGGTCATCGCCGCGCCGCCCTTGGCGAAATTTCCATACTGCTCCGGCCAGCCCCAGGAGATCGCGTCCGGCGAGTGATGAACGAGCGAGCCGACATATTCGTTGGTGGCGGCAATGCCGTGCTCGGAATTGATCAGCGGCTTGCCGTCGTCGCCGAACAGGAACTGGTTGGGCGATGCCATCGAGACATAGCGCTGATACCAGTTGGTGTAGCCCCAGCCCTGGTTGCGCAGGTCGGTGGAGCCGAACAGGCCCTTGTCGGGGCGCTGGAAGAAGCCCGCGATGTCACTGTGCTGCTTCCAGGTCTTCGGCGGCGCCAGATCGTAGCCGAATTTGTCCTTGAACGCCTTCTGCTCGGCAGCGTCGCCGAACAGGTCGGTGCGGTAGACCCAGGTCTGGAAGTCGCCGTCCAGCGACACGCCATAGTTGGACCCGCGATATCTGTTGAGCAGCGACACGCCTTTGGCGCCGTCGACATAGCCGGTCTTGGGATCGTCCCATTCGGGCTTGTACTGGGCGACGAAGTCGTCGAGCTTGGCGATGCCGCCGGTCTCGGCAAGGTCGCCGAGGCGGTTCCATTCCGTCGAGTAGATGTCATAGGCCCCACCCTTGGTGGAGATGTCCTGCATCGTCTTCGTGAATTCCTGGCCGTTCGGCAGGCCGACGATCTCAATCTGGATGCCGGTTTCCTTTTCCCACAGCTCCTTGATCGACGGCGCACCCGCCGGGAAAGGCTGTGTGAGTTGACCAATCGAGCCATCCGACAGGCCAAGCACGATCTTGGCCGGCGCCTTGCCTGCTCCCTTCAAGGCCTTGGCCGCCTCAACGGCACGGCCTTCCGGCGTGTCGGCGCCATATTGATAGCGCTCGGCGCCCTCGAAACCGGTGGGGCCGCCTACCATGCCTGGCGCCAGCGCGTCGGCCGCAAC
Source organism: Mesorhizobium sp. M0029 (assembly GCF_040323735.1). Lineage (NCBI taxonomy): Bacteria > Pseudomonadati > Pseudomonadota > Alphaproteobacteria > Hyphomicrobiales > Phyllobacteriaceae > Mesorhizobium > Mesorhizobium sp. M0029. The sequence continues at coordinate 35,448 of NZ_JAMYVF010000028.1, read as the reverse complement.
GGCACGGCCGGGACGGATGAATTGCGGTGCGATACCAGCCGCAGCCACGAACGCCGCCGCCTTTCCTCCGGACGCCAACAAGCCGCGTCGCGATATGCGGATCAAATCAGACATTGGAATTCCTCCCTCAGGCCCGATGTTTCCTCCACGAGCCCATCTGAGGGATATTGACGGCAGCACCGGAAGGCTGTCAACATCATAAATACTCAAAATACATCGTAACACCGCAACTGCGGAGAAAATACGTCATGCAAAGGTCGACACACCGGCTCAATGCCTCGATTTGATGGGAAATCTGCATTCGTAGCACGGGACGTATCACGACGCGATTTAGCCCAACCTCCTTGCGCATCGGCTAAGGCTGGATACATCATTTTCCATCAGAATCGCTGATGGCTGGCAGCTGTGGCCGTCGGACGGGCTAGCGGCATTGTGCGATCTGATGCATTGAGGAGATGAAAGACGGTGCGTTCCACCTTGACTGACATAGCCCGGGAAGCCGGCGTTTCCGCCGCCACCGTCGACCGCGTGCTCAACAACAGGCCCGGTGTGCGGGCGCGCACGCGTGAGATAGTGCTCGAAATGGCGCAGCGCCTCGGCTACATCGCGGAGGGCCCGAACGGAGCGCCGCCCAGGCCCTCACCTGGAGAGGTCATCCGTCTCGACTTCGCTCTGCCGGCCGGTACCAATTCCTTCATCAAGATGCTGCATCGACACATCGAGGCGCAGGCCCTAGCGCGCCCCGATCTCGACGTCCACATCGCCACCATAGAGGGCTTCAACCCCGACCGGCTCGCCCGCCTGCTGCAAGAATTGCGTGGACAGACACAAGGCGTCGGCGTGATCGCGCTCGATCATCCAACGGTGCGCGAGGCGATCCGCTCGCTGTCGGCCAATGACGTCAAGGTGGTGACCATCGCCTCCGACATCCTGCATGTTCCGAGAGTGGCCTATATCGGCATCGACAACCGCGCCGCGGGGCGGCTGGCCGGCTATCTGCTCAACCGCTTCATGGGATCGGAACGCCCAAGCAAGGTGGCGCTGTTCGCCGGTTCGCTGTCCTACCGCGGCCATGAGGAACGCGAGATGGGATTCCGGCACATCTTGACCGAGGAGTCGCCCAATCTCAAGATCGTCGAGATGCGCGAAATGCTGGATGACCGAGAGAAGGCTTATTCAGAAGCATCGGCGCTTCTGGACCGGCACCCCGATCTTGCCGCGATCTACAATGTCGGCGCCGGCAACACCGGCATCGCTCGGGCGCTCAAGGAGCGTGGACGCGCCAAAGACATTCTCTTTCTCGGCCACGAGGTGACAGACGGCACCAAGGAACTTTTGTTGGATGGGACGCTCGATGCGGTCATAGATCAAAATCCGCGCGTCGAGGCGCGGGAAGCGCTCAACATTTTAAGCCACTCTGTCAGGCACCTGAACTATGAACCGCATCAACCACGACTTCAGGTCATCTTCAAAGAGAATATACCTGAAATCTGATCAATGGATCCGTGATCGTATCGCAAAGCACAGCGTTGGCGTCGCCACCGGTCCCAAATACGAACGAGAGCCCGAATGATCTCGTCAAAGCCGCCGATCTGGCACTATTCCGTGCGAAGTCGGAGGGCCGAGATCGGGTCGTGGTTGATGGTGCATGAGAAGGCCGTCGCCCGTTGCAACTCGGTCAGCCTTTCCGAACCTAAAAAGACCAAGTCCACTCATAGCACCGAAGTCGCGAACGATTGGGGCGAAGACGGTTCTGGATGTCGCCGGCACGAAGCCGACGAATGGCATACGCCCGTCCGTCCGCCACGATCACCTGAAGCATCGCCCCGATCAAAGGCGCTCGAGCAGATATGTTGCAGGCGACCTCGTGTGTTATACACGCACGCTGAGTTTTCGGGTCGGACACGAGATCGATGGATCAGGAGACGCTTCTTGCCGCAGTCCTCTTAGCTGATGTCGTGGGCAGCACGCCGCTCTATGAGCGGATCGGAGACGATGCCGCTCTACAGCAGGTCTCGGATTGCCTGGACACGATGCGCGAGATCGTCGCCAAGCACGGTGGTGATTTCATTTACTCGAAAGGCGATGACATACTCAGCCTCTTCGAGAGCCCGGAAATGGCGCTGAGGGCCGTCTGCCAAATTACCCATCAACTGACTAAAGGTCCGTTAAGCGCCCGTATCGGATTGCATTTCGGGGCGGTCATTCGCGCGCGGGGCGCGATATTCGGTGACGTTGTCAATGTCACCGCAAGGTTGTCCACCACGGCGAACCCCGGAGAGGTGCTGATCAGCCAGAGCTTCTGCGAAGCCCTTTCCCCGAGAAGCCGCAAGGGCCTGCGGCTCCTCGACAAAATGGCCTTGAAGGGGAAGCAAGAGTTCTTCGATGTCTATACCCTGTGGAGCGACGATGAGGCCCCCGGTACGCAGATCACCAGCCATGGCGCCACTACAGATAGACGCTCGGTCCTGCCGCGGCAGATTCATATGGTCATCCGCTACAGAGATCAGCTGCGATCCTGTCGAAACGGCGAATCCGTGACAATCGGCAGATCGGCGGAATGCGACATCATCGTCGAGCGGCCCTGGGTATCGAGGCGCCACGCCGCCTTCACCATATTGAATGGCAGAGCTCGGCTTCTCGAACGAAGCTCTTCGGGCACATTTGTGTCCATGGGACTCGGCCATGAAGTATTCGTACGCCGTGAAGATATTATCCTCTTCGGCTCCGGCGTCATCTCGCCTGGAGTGAAGTCGGCACTCGACGAAGCCCAGCTTCTTCACTACGAAATTGTCTCGGATTGACCCGGCCCGGCTACTAGCTCGACCGGTTTAGAGCTGGTTCGCTGGCGCCCTCAATGTCGCGCCGTACTCTTTGACAGCCATTGGAATCGACCGTTCATAAATGTGCCAAGGCCAATCCAGGAACGCTCTCGAAGTTGGGCTGCGAAGAGCTGACTTCCGTTTCCCTCGCTGAGTTCGACGGAGCCGCGGCCGGTGCATCTCCCTCGCAGGATGCGGAGTTCTACCTGCTCCTAGGCGACATTCTGCAGGTGGATGGCTTCGGCAGCAAGCTGGCCCGCTCGATCGGTGACGCGATAGGTCTTGCCGCGAGGGGATTGTGCTGGACTGTCGGCCAGACAATGAGCTGGCGACGGGAGCGGCCGGCTGAAGCGGGATGCCCGGACCATCCCTGCCCTGTGTCGCCTCGATATCCCCAGGTGCTGAAGGTCAGCACAGGCTGTTGCAGCCCGGGGTCGACGAACGCTTCATCAGACCATTGCGCCGCAATAGCTCCTCGACCACCTGCGAAGGCTCGCGATTGGGCTACCGTCACGAAATTGGCGCAGAAGCGCAGACCACTGACATATCGCGACGTCGAGATGGAGCTCGATGCCACCGTGTTTGCAGCACCGGGGAGATTCCTCTTGGGCCGATCGAGTTCAAGTTGCTGCGCCACATGCTCGACAATCCTGAAAGGTGATCAGCCGTGATGAATTCATCGCAGCTGGCTGCTCGCAGAAAGCCAGTGTGAGCGCCCAGGTGGTCGACGTTCACATGAGCCAGTCGCGAAAGTTGTTGAAGCAGTCGTCGCAGAGTTGCCATTCGCACCCTGCGGCTTGCCGGCTATTCTCTCGAAGACACTGCGGGCTGACGATCTCGGCGATTGGGTTCAGAAAGGTCGCTGCGTGAGGCCGCAAGGGGACCGACCCAATGGGAAAGGTCTTGGCAGCTAGGGGACTTAACGCGACCGACATTGCAGCCGGGCGCTGCTCTAATCGAGAGAAAGTCTGGGCGTATAGAACAAGCGACATGAGCGTGTCGGATTGTTTGCATTCAAACGACCTTTGCGACGTTATCCGTGCCTTCGCCTTGCTGGTGCCGGAGGAAATCATGACGTCGCCCGACAATTCGGTCGAACTCGTTCGCGACAAGAAGTGGACGGTCCGCATCACCGCCTACGGCAGCACCCTGACGTTTCCGTTCGAAGCAGAAAGCTATGCACGTTCTTATGCCGATGGTCAGGCATTCCGTCTCGGCGTTCAGGTGGCGGAACTGAAGCGATGCGGCTGACAGTTTGTCGACGCGTTGGCGGATAGCCTGCATCGCCATCGGAACGAATAAGTCGCTGATTGCAGCCTCGCGATTTTTCCATCAAATCCCGCCTGCAATCTTGACAGCAACTCGGCAAAATCCCTCGCCGACTAGTGTTGTCGTATGGGCTGGAGCTTTCCTCGCCGCCGGTGGTAGGCGGGATACGCTGCCGGGAGAGCCCTCTTTTCGCATAGACGCGAACCTTGTGCTTTTCCATCTCAAGGCTGATTGGCGGCTGGATGCGCGCGCCGTCTTTCATATTCTGCCATCAGCCCGCGCGGAGCGTGGAATCAACGGCGGGGAAGCGGATGATGTTTCCTGTTTGCGCTCGCGTAGCGCAAGAAACGCTGCGAAGAGCATGATAGCCATGCCGATGATGTCGATCAGGCTAACCTCCTCGCCGTAGGTGATGATGCCAAGCACGACGGCAATGACGGGTGAGACGAAGGCAAATGCTCCGGCGCGCGAGGCGCCGATTTCGTGCAGGAGCCGGATAAATAGAGTGTAGCCTATGAACGAACCAAACAGCACGAGGAACAGCCACCCGACCCAGGCCGGCCAGCCCCAATTGCCTTTTAGAGCCGCGGTCGCGCCTGGCTCCACAACGAGTGAGATGAGAATTAGGAATGCGCCCCCGAAAAGGGTGGTGAAGCCGGCGATGAAGTCCGATGAATATACCTCAAGAAGCGGCCGCGCGAGCACCGAACCCCATGCATAGATTAAAGCTGCCGACGCCACCGCTGTCATCGCCAGCAGCCGGAGCCCCCTGCCCTGCTGGTCTGCGTGTGTCCAACTAGCATAGGCTTCGGGCCCGAACAGGACGCACAGACCGGCCGCACCGAGCAAAATCGCAAAGAGCCTGCGGCCGTCATAGCGTTCGTCCCCCAGAAGCAACGCAAACCCAAGCAGCGTGACGGGGGTCAGCGAAAGCTCAAGAACAGCCGCGGTGCCCGTATCGACGTAGAGCATGCCCCAAAAGAGTGGGCCATAGCAAAGCGGAATCATGAACAACGTAACAACGAAAAGACGCGGCCAACTCCTTTTCGCCACCCGTGGTAGAGCAGCGCCCCTTAGGCGCGTCGCGCTGAGGATCAGCAAGCCGGCTACTGTAAAACGCGTGCCTGCGAACATCAGAGGCGGCACGGTGGCGATCCCTGCCTTGATACCGATCCACGTGGTGCCCCAGATCACACATAAAACCAGAAATGTCGCTGTGTTGCGGTTCATCGGAAGCAGCCTTCGCTGGGCGTTGTTGGTTCGTCGTAACGGCCAAAAGACGTTTATTTCGTTACAACGGCCTCTTGCCAATACGGTTCCGCCAACCGATGTTTCCGGGATGGATGGTGCGAAGACTATCGTCGACATGCGCATGGTTGGCGGTCACCCCTGCTTGGACTTCGTCAACACGGTCGACGCGCGACGCGATGTGTGGGGGCCAGACCTCTTGCAGACCTATGCCGACCTGGTCGTCTGGGCTGGACGTGCCGATTTGATCGACGTCGATGAGGCGCGAGCACTGCTCGCGGAGGCTTCCGCCCGCCCGCTCCTTGCGGAGGCGGCATTGGAAAAGGCCAAGATTTTGCGCGAGGCCGTTTACGCGGCTCTCCAGGCCGAGGCGGCAGGCGCCCGGGTGCCGGACGATGCCTTGCAAATCGTGCGCGATGCAGTCGCCCTAGCCCTGCCGAAGCGCTCGCTTTTCCCGTCCGGCGACCGCCTCGCTTGGCAGTGGACCGACGCAGCCAGTCTGAACACGATCGGCCACCGCGTGGCCTTTGAGACAGCCGAGTTTTTGGTGTCCAGGAATGACCGCCGCCGCGTGCGCGAGTGCACCGGGCCGAACTGCGGTTGGCTTTTCATCGACACCTCGCGTGGCGGGCGCAGACGGTGGTGCTCGGATGAGAGCTGCGGCACACGCAGCCGGGTAAGGCGCTTCAGGGCAAAAGCCGCAGGGAACATGGCTCCCGACAGCAAGAATTAGTATCTGACGCCAGGCTTGGATGACCAACGCAGCATAGTTGGCTTCACGCTATCCCTGTCGCTGTTTGTCCAACGAAGCTGGTCTCGCGAGCGACTGTGGCCAAGAGTGTGGAGAACACAGCCGGCGCGGCAAGCCATCATCGCGTTCCAGAGCGGGTTGCTTCGGGGCCGCCTACCTCGCCACGCTTCGATCGGTCGATCTGCTCAAACTTGACGGGAACTCCGGTAGCGTTACGGCGTTTTTCTCAGTCCGAAACAAACAAGGATAGGTGCCATGGACTGGAACCGTGTCGAAGGCAATTGGAAGCAGGTAAAGGGCAAGGTCAAGGAACAGTGGGGCAAACTCACAGACGATGATCTGGACCGTATTGCCGGTAACCGCGATCAGTTGGAAGGCAAGATTCAGGAGCGCTACGGCATTGAGAAGGACCGCGCTCGGCGCGACATCGATGACTGGTATGGCCGGCAAGGCTGGTAGGTCGCCGGTTCCAAACTGAACTTGAAAAAGGGCTCCGAGAGGTACGGCGCCCTTTTTTGCCGCGTTTCTTGTCGCCTTTTCGTGAGTCTCACGACAAGGGCGCTCACCGAGAGACGTGGAACCGCGAAAGGTGCCCGTCGTTATCTGGTTCTCGAAATTACATTGGGGGATTAGTTGGACAGAGACGACGCCTCGGCGATCACAACTGGAGTTAGCGGCCTCGACTACATTCTTCGTGGCGGCTACGCCAGGAACCGCTCCCATCTCATCGAAGGGAAACCAGGTTCTGGAAAAACCACTCTTGGCCTCCAGTTTTTGATCGAGGGCGCCAAGAATGGCGAGACATGCCTTTACATCACTTTGTCAGAAAGCAAGCGCGAACTGCTCTCGGTTGCTGGCCGTCACGGCTGGGATCTGAAGGGGGTGCAAATTCTTGAACTTGTGCCGCCGGAGCTCAGTTTCGATCCTGCGCAGCTACAGACATTGATCCATTCCTCGGAATTGGAACTCGGCGAAACCGTGCAGTCTGCCATGGCCGAGATCGGACGCGTCAGACCCGATCGCGTGGTGTTCGATTCGCTCTCTGAAATTCGACTTTTATCGCAAGGGTCACTGCGGTATCGGCGCCAGGTGTTGGCATTGAAGAGCTTCTTCATGCTCAACAATGTGACGGTGCTTATGCTCGACGACCTGACCGCTGAGCAGGATGACCTCAATTTGCATTCGATCAGTCACGGCGTCATTCGGATGGAGCAGCTGTCGCCCGTCTATGGTGGAGAGCGTCGGCGGCTACGCGTGATCAAAATGCGCGGCGTGCAGATCCGGGGCGGCTTTCACGATTTCGTCATTCGCCCAGGCGGCGTTATCGCCTATCCGCGGCTCGTTGCAGCCGAGCATGAGGTGGCCGAGCATGATACGCCGGCCATGAGCAACAACCGGATCGACACCCTGCTTGGCGGCGGGCTGGCCCGTGGTACCAGCACGATGCTGATGGGGCCGTCTGGCGTTGGCAAGTCTACAATTGCCTGCACCTATTGCTATGCCGCACTCGAGCGTGGCGAGCGTGTGCTGGTGCTGTTGTTTGACGAGACAAAGCGCATCTTCTTGGCGCGCGCCGCCGGGCTCGGCATGGACCTGGAGCCGTTTGCCGAGGACGGCACGCTGATGCTTGAATCTGTCAATCCGGCTGAGCTTTCACCAGGCGAATTGTCTTCGCGCATCCAAGCGGCCGTCGAAGAATCCAATGTGCGGATCGTCGTGATCGACAGCCTAACTGGCTATCTCAATGCCATGTCCGAAGAACAACATCTGGTGCTTCAGATGCACGAGATCCTCACCTATCTCAATCAGAAGGCAGTGGCGACGATCCTGCTGTTGGCCAATCACGGGCTGTTTGGGCAAACGGCAGCGCCGGTCGACATGACCTATCTCTGCGATTCCATCATGCTTCTGCGCTTCTTCGAGAACGCAGGTCAGTTGAGACGCGCGATTTCCGTTGTCAAGAAACGTGTCGGCCCCCACGAAGAGACGATTCGTGAGTTTAAAATCGGCGGTAACGGCGTGGCCGTAGGTGAGCCACTGGAACAATTCCGCGGCATCCTGATGGGATCTCCGGAATTTGAAGGCAAGCCGACAGACCTTCTGAGGGACAAGGCGTTATGATGTCGTCCAGCCCCGCCGTTCTCGTGCTGGCGCCGCTTGGCCGTGACGCGAGGATCGCGGCCTCCATCCTGGCTACAAACCAGATTGCCTCGCGTGTGTGCGGCAGCTTGGAAGAGGCAGTGCCGCTTCTCGACGAGGCTCAGTGCCTTGTCGTGGCCGAGGAGGCCCTGCTCAGTTCCGATCGAACGCAGTTTGCGGCCTGGCTTGAAGCCCAACCCGCATGGTCGGATTTTCCGATCGTGCTTCTGACGATGCGGGGGAACGAAGTCGACACGCGGATGGCATTTCTGGACCGCTATCTGATCGTGCTTGAACGGCCATTTCTGGCTTCGAGCCTCGCCAACTCGGTGCGCTCCGCCTTGCGTGCCCGCGCCCGCCAGCGTGAGGTCCAGTCCTACATCGAACAGAAGCGGGAGGTCGCCGATCGGCAGAAATTGCTCATCCGCGAGCTGCATCACCGCGTCAAGAACACGCTGGCCAACGTTCGCGCCATGATGGGCGCGACGGCCAAGTCGAGCGGCAACGTCGATGATTTCGTACGCGATTTTTCAGCCAGGCTCGTTTCCCTGGCCCAGACCCATTCGATGCTTACCGACGATTATTGGCAGACTGCCTCCCTGCACAAGCTGCTCGAAAGCGAGCTTGACCACTATGAGACGCGCGACAGGCCGCGTATCGTTCTGGAAGGCCCGAACGTAGCGCTAGTCGCCGACATTGCGGTCCCTGTCGGGATGGCTTTCCACGAACTGGCCTCCAATTCGTCGAAGTTTGGCGCGCTTTCGCAAACGGGAGGCCGCCTTGATGTCCGCTGGTCGTTAGGCGGGTCCGGCGATACACAGATCGTCAATCTTGACTGGCGGGAACGAGATGGGCCGAAAGTCGAGCAGCCCAGTCGCCGGGGGTTTGGCACGACACTTCTGGAAAAAGTCGTGACCGTGCAATGCAACGCCAAGATCGAATTGAACTACCATCGTGACGGCTTGCAGTTCACCATGGCCTTGCCGTTGCGAAACACGCGCCTTGTGCCGGCTTACTGAGCGGCAACGGAAAGGCTGGCTGGGCGCCGCGATAGGGATTAACTGAGCGTCACTCGGCAGGCTGGTCTAGCGCTTTAGCCAAAACATCAGTTCCGAAAAAGACCGCCTCTATATCTCCCATATGCCTCTGCAACATTGCGAGAGCTCCGGCGTGGTCTATGCGGCCGACCTTGGTGATGAAGTCGAACTCGTGCCGCGGCGCTGTGACCCGGGTCATGCGTCCTAGACGAAACTTTGGGCTCCCGGAGCGCAGTTTTGTCGCCTTCGTGGTCACCCCCCGCCATTTTGCTCACGATCCTCGTTGATAGCCCGGATGCGCATCTGAATCATCCGCGACCCGTCTGGGTTCCGACTGGCGTCGTAAAAAACCAAGAGGCCCGCAGACAGGCTCGATCGACGGTCAGCTATCCCGAACAGCAAACGAAACACCCTCGCCTTTGGCCAACCAACTTTCGCCAGATCACCTTCGCAATGCCTGCGGCCCCAGTACGGTCGGACAGCCCGCGCTCTGGCGGCCGAAGTGAGGCGCCGGGAACATACAACGTCGGTCGTTGTTTCTCTGATCAGGAGGAAAGATGATGGCAGACGATAAGAGCAAGCGTGATTTTCGAGATCGCAATCGTGTATCAGTCGATGAAGATTATGAGGTTCGCTATTTCGCCAAACAGCATCGTATCACGCCAGAACAGGTCCGCGAACTAATCAGAGAACACGGCAACGACCGGAAGAGGCTCGAACGCGAGGCAAGAAAACGGGCTGATATCGGCTGATGGTCGCGACGCATCACGCGGCTTTTCGACGAGCGGGCTTGAAAGGCTGCGCGAGCGTGAAAACGTCTGGCCGGATGCCCGCCTCGACTTGCTTCCATGTGACCGGGTGGGCAATTGGGAAGCCGGGCCGCGCTCGCGGGGAAAAAGCGCCTATTGCGGTATTGCCCCGTCCGTTGCGGAGATAGTCGAGAAAGATCCGGCCTCCTCGGGCTGCGGGGTCAGCTGACAACAGGTATCGGTCAGGATAGGTATCAACCAGACGGTGGGCGAGCGACTTGGCCAGTTTCCGGGCGCTGTCATGGGTCATCTTCGCAACGAGCGGGGCCATCAAGTGGATGCCTTTGCCGCCAGTGACCTTTGGCCAGCTCTCCAAGCCTGCCGCTTCCAAGATGCCCCGTAGCGCCAGCGTGGCCTCGATCACAGCGTCCCATGGCACGCCTTCTCCGGGATCGAGGTCGAGGACGAGCCGGTCCGCATGTTCGATGTCTTCAATCGTCGCGTTCCAAGGATGAAGCTCAACGGCATCCATCTCGACCAAGCCAAGCAGACCATCCATGTCATCTATCCATACCCGAACGCCTTCGCCGCCTTCGCGCTTTTGAACGCGGAGCTGGTGCACGGACGACGGTATCCGAGGTAGCGGTCCCTTGTGATAGAAGGTTGCGCCGGAGGCGTGGCGGACCAGCTTCAGCGGTCGCCGAACGAGATGAACTAGAACTTGATCAGCGACCCGCCGCCAATAGTCTGCCAGCTCTTCCTTGGAAGGTGCAACCGCATCGGGTAGCAGCTGGAGAATGTTCTCGCGCGGGACGCCGTGTTGTCCTTCCGACCTCCGCTTGGACGGCGATGGAGGCTTGGGCGGGATTGCCTGAAGGTCCTCGCGGAGTCCCTTGAAGACCGCCTCACGCAAGATGCCCCGGTCCGACACGCCACTGAATTGCACCTCGGCAAGAACGTCTGGTTCGACCCATGTCGCCTTGGGCTTCTTGATCGGCTCCGACAGCGGTGACTTGGCGATTACAAGCGGATCAAGCCGCTCCCTAACGCGCCGGGCTGCGTCCAGCGTATAGCCGGTCTGGGCCTTCCCGGCATAAAGCAGCCGGTCGCCCTCTCGCCTGCCGATGTACAACGATGCGATGCGGCGCGGCTGCGCGCCAAGTTTCTCGACGAAAGCCACGATTGGAAAAGTGTCGCTCTTGACACATTTGACCTTGACCCAACTGGTCTGGACGCCCGAGCGGTAGTGAGCATCCGCTCGCTTGGATACGATTCCCTCTATGCCCATCCGGCAGGCATGGTCGAACATATCCTTGCCGTTCACCTCCAGATGCTCGGCATAAGTCAGGGTTGGCTCGGTTTCGGTCAGCAGCTTCTTCAGCGCAGCCTTGCGCTTCACTAACGGTTGTTCCCGTAGATCACGGCCATCGAGGTACAGGAGGTCGAAAGCGTAGAGAGTCATCCGCAGCGAACTTGGGTTGCCCAGCTCACGTTCCAGGGCTTGATAGTCCGGCAGGCCGGTGTCGCCCAGGACGACAGCTTCACCATCGATGATAGCGGATTTGACCGGCAGGCTTGCCGCGGCCTGAACAATCCTCTTGTAACGGTGGGACCAATCGTAGCCGCGACGCGTGAATGCTCGCGCCTTTCCGCCTTCAACGACCAGCTGCGTCCTGTAGCCGTCATATTTGATCTCGTGAAGCCAATCTCCGCCTTCGGGAGCTTTCTCGACCAGTGTGGGCGATTGGAACTCGATGAACGAAAGCCGGTCAATGGCACTGGTCATATGCTCGCGACTCCAGGAATCGCGACTCAAGCCCCAGCGCCCCTGTCGGTTCCGAGCCTTTTAGAAGAATTGCATCGCGACGATTGGTTATCCGCCTCACTTGTTGATGTGACGGCGCAGCAGAGTGATGTTGCGATTGTTCGCCTTAAAATAGACGTCGAAGATCGAGCCGAGAATTGGGACACTTCCTACGAGCGTATCCAGCAGCACGTTGCCTAGCATGCGGGCGACCAACCCATTTCCGGCACCGACGTTTCGAGCTCGCAAGACGATGTAGGCCGAGACAATGCCCGTCGCCGCATCTCCGAGTACGGGAACCAGACCTACGAGCGCATCCAGTCCAAAACGAATTGATGTGCCTGGAATGCGCCAGCGGGAATCGAGTAGCGCGGCCAATAGATCCAACTCGGCAAGTACGTTTGCTGTATGACCATCGTGACCGCCCTGCCCGATCATGCCAACTCGCGCGCCAGTACGATTTAGTATCTCTCCCTGATGGATAGCCGTCACCTTAGATATCGCTTTGACCGCCTGAATTCGCTTGCGTCCTGTGCGATGGCACGTCGTCGAGCAAGGTCGTCTCACCGGAGCTTTTCGGCGCCTCAACGGGCAATTCACCAGTAGGCGTCATCTTGCTGACGGCCTCAGGCAAATCTCGCGTGATCCGGCTTATGAGCTCCTCGCGCGATAGGCCGGTCTGCATCGAGAGGGAAGTCAGGGTGTCTTCGTCTATGGCTGCTTCCACCTCGCTTGGCTGGATCGGCTCGTTCGGCCCGGTGCCTACCCACGAATCGACCTTCGATCCGGCGCCTGCCCCTCTGAACCGGTCGAGAATATCGCCAAGCGCGGTCCCCGAAACGCCTTTTGAAAGCTGATCCAGAATCCCGCCTTGCGGATCATTTGGGTTGCGATCGCCCGCTCCACGGATCATGTCGCCGATCTTGTCGCGATTTTGGTATGCCAAGACGCCGAGCATCGCGATCGCCAATTTTCCCAGGTTAGCCATTGGTACCTCCACTGTTCAATGGACAAGGGCTCAACATCACAAAAGTTCCGACCGGCGACGATCTAATTGAATAAGGGCCGGCATATCGACACAGACGTGAGCGGTGCTGCCTAACCGGCTTGTTTCCGTTTGCGGTGCGGCTTCGGCCTCGCAGACGTTGATCGTGCAAAGCTCGTTGCCTGCCTGATCGCGCATGCGCACTAACCATCCGGTCATATCGTCATCGCCCAGATCAGCCAACAGGCCGATTCCGCAACGGATCGCTTCGGCGCGAGCGGCCTCAAAACTTGGCGTCTCGGCAGGCGGAACCTGGCGAGCCTGGTCGCCGTCGCGATAGTACAACGTATAAGCGAGATGGATTCCACGCGCTGCCTTAGAGTATGGAACTACCACCCTCATCTTTACGGGGGTTTGGCCAAACAGCGAACATCGGCTAGGCCTAAGACGATCGATCGAGGTCGACTCGCGCGACGGCGTAGGCGCCAAGCGAGATGCTTTGATCATCCAGCGGTCTTGCGGAACTTTCCATGAAGTCGGGATCGGTTGCCGCCCGCTCGAACTGCTCGGCGCCGAGAAGAGCAATGCGGGCGCTGCTCGGCGAATCCGAAAGCCGCACAGATTGCGTCTTGGCGGTAAGGTTAGCGACCCACAGGGTCACGCGGCGATCTTGTTCAGCCGCGATCGTGGCGACGCCGTCAGCGCCGGAAGTTCGTACGGACAGCAAGGTGGCTCCGCCGAGCTTTGAGAGACCAGCCAAGACATGGAAAGCGGGATAGACCGTTGGGCCATCCTGCTGGTCATACCATGGCTGCACGAAATCAGCCTTCCTATGGATTTGGCCAAAGGGGCCGGCGAAGTCACCGAACGCGACGGCCTCGATTCCTTCGCGAGCGCAGGCCGCGAAATATCCGACAGTCCAAGCCGCATTGAACAGCCCGCGCTGACGAGGATCAATGCGCGATAGACAGACGCGAGCGTTCGCTTCATTCGGCGCAGTGGATTTTCCGTATGGGTTCTCACGGCAGCCGAGCTGGATGGGACCGATACGCAGTGGCAAGCGTTCCCCCATGAAAGCATGCGCGGAGCGGATTAGATGGGGGATTGCCTGAAGTGTCTCCATCACCGAGACATCATCTGCGGCGTGCACGCTTGGACAGGTGGTGAAGGTCACGTAGTCGAGCGCTTCGGCTGGCGGACGCTTGCGGTTGAGTTCGGTGAAGTAAGCGGCCATGCCGCCGCCCAGCGCGATGCCCGGGAAAGCCCGGCGAGCGGCGGAGTAGCTTTCGTGGAAGCTGGGCATAGTCGGCCACGGTGCTCCCGGCTGTACGGATGTCATGTCCTGCGCCGGAAAGACGGAGACAGCTTCTAGTTTGAGGCCGAGTGAGTGGACAGCATCCGCGACCGGCGCCAATTCGCCGAATGGATCGCGCGTGCCCTTGGTGATAATCTCGAGGACCACTCCAGCGCCGGTCAGCCGTGCGAGCGCGGCGTAGCTTTCTAGTTCGTCCTGGCCGTGTGCGATCCGGAGATCGACCTGGCAGACCATCCACTGGGGAGCCATTCGTCGTAGGAGCTCGGGGGTTTCGAGCGCGTGCTTTGCCTCGTCGGCGGCGACGCCGACGCCAGTGCGGGGCACTCGGCCGACTGGTCCGCCGATCGTCAGGTTGATGAGTGGATTGCGATTTTCAGACGTCCCGGCAGGGAGCGTTCCTGACACGTGAAGCCGGACGGCCTGCGTGAATTTCTGGCCCCTGGGCAGTCTGTAAGGCCACGGGCGACGCAGAGGGCGGACATATGTTTTATACGAGGCGTCAGACCAATTGCGTTGGTCCTCCATCTCAAAGGCATCACCCTCCATGGTGCATGTCGCCCAGATCCCAGGCGCGATCTCGTGCGACAACGCCCGGATGTCGGTGAACGGACATTTTGGATCGATGTGGTCCGGCAAGAACGATAGCTCGTCGTGACCATCCTCATGCAGCACCTTTATCGGCTTGCCGGCTAAGCCCTCGATCGGATGAAGGACGACGAAGCCGGTCCGATTCGTCAAAAGGTCGGTCTCGGGCTCTGCCTCCGCCACAAACGACAGCGCACCATCGCCACGGCCTGAGACGCGCGCCCGGTAAATCAGGCGGCCGGATGTTGCAGCACATGTTGCACGGTATTCAATGGCGAACGCATCCGGCCTCTCGTCGATCCGCAGATCATCGAGAACGGTGGTACATGTTCCCCAGTTTTCGTCCCGTACAAGAAACGAGATTCCGCGCAAGACCTCGATCGTCCCAACGTGGATGTAACGCAACGCCCCATTGTCGAACGCGACCGACAAGGATCCGGCGCGCAGCGTGCGCAGCGGTGCCTCGAGCTCTTCGGTGCCACACAAGCGGACTGCCAGGGAAGCTGCCGAGGTCAAATTGCGCGCTCCGTCGTGGCGTCGAAGATCGAGGCCCGGTTCATGTTGATGTCGATCGCAAGCTTCTCGCCCGGACGGCTGACATCGTGCGCCTGCAGCTCAGCCATCACCGGCGCGCCGGCCAGTCGGAATGTCGCGTAACTGCGCGAGCCGGTCGGCTGCAGCAGGTCGATCGTTGCCTCATAGCGAAACGTGCCCTGCTCCGGCGTTGCAGTGTGCGCACGAGTGAGGTGTTCTGGCCTCAACCCGAGCAGCACCTGCTGTCCGTCCGCGACGCCCTTCAGCCCCCTGCCGCGCGCTAAAGGCAGCAGTGCATCCGCGAGCCGGATGGCAGCGGCGCCTGCGTCCAAGGCAAGGGTACCTGGCAGGAAGCTCATCCGCGGCGAACCCAGGAACCCAGCGACGAACGTTGAGGCCGGGTGCTCGAACAACTCGAGTGGCGCGCCCTGCTGCTCTATCAACCCGTCGCGCATCAGCACGATGCGGTCAGCCAACGTCATCGCTTCGATCTGGTCATGGGTGACGTAGATCATCGTTGTCGCAATGTCCTGGTGAAGGCGTTTGATTTCGCCGCGCATTTCGTCGCGAAGCTGTGCGTCGAGGTTGGACAGCGGCTCGTCGAACAAAAAGATGCGCGGGTTGCGGACTATGGCGCGGCCGATGGCGACGCGCTGGCGCTGGCCGCCGGATAATTGGCGCGGAAAACGCCCCAGCAAGGGAGTGATGCCAAGCATGCGTGCCGCCTCGGCCACGCGCACCTCGACCTCTGGCTTCGGCATCTTGCGAGCCTTGAGGCCGAAGCCAATGTTCTTGGCCACGCTCATATGCGGATAGAGCGCATAATCTTGAAACACCATTGCCACGTCGCGATCGCGCGGCCGGAAATCATTGACCACCTCGCCGCCGATCTCGATCGTGCCTTCCGATATCTCCTCCAGGCCGGCGATGGTCCGGAGCAGCGTGGACTTGCCGCAGCCGGACGGTCCAACCAGAACGGTGAACTGGCCGTCGCGAATGTCCAGGTCGATCCCGCGCACGGCATGGAACGCGCCGTAGCGCTTGTGCAAGCCGGTAATTTTGACTTCGGCCATGCGGGAGCTTTCCTAACCGCGAACGGCGCCGAGCGTCAGCCCGCGCACCAGATGACGTTGAGCAAGCACCCCAAGGGCGATCGATGGCACAAGGGAGACGATGGCAAGGGCCGCGGCTTCGCCATATTGCGCGCCCTGGAAGCCGATGAAGGCGCGGAAGACCGTTGGCAGTGTAAAGGCAGTTCGGCTGGTCAAGATCAGAGCGAAGAAGAACTCCGTCCAGCATGCAATGAAGGCGAAGACAGCCGCCGCGACGATGCCCGGTGCTGCGAGCGGCACGGCAACGCGCCAGAACGCCTCCCATCTCGTGCAGCCATCGACGAGGGCCGCCTCCTCCATCGACTTCGGCATGCCGCGGAAATAGGCGAACATCATCCACACCGAGACCGGCAGCGTGAAGACCGTATAGGCGATGATCAGGCCGACATGAGTGTCGTAGAGCCCGACCTGGCGATAGATCAGGAACACCGGCAGCACGATCCCGATCGGCGGCAAAAAGCGCTGCGACAGCACCCAGAAAGACAGATGCTTGCCGCCGGTGTCGTAGCGCGCCAGGCTATAGGCCATCAGCGTGCCGAGCAGCGCCGAAAGCACCGTGGCCGAAAGCGAAATAATCAGGCTGTTGATGAGCCCGTCCAGACCACGATAGGCGAACAGCGCAGCTTTGTAGTGGACAAGCGTCGGAGCGGCGGGGAACCAGACAGGCGGTACGGTGAGGTAGTCGTCGCTGGGCTTGATGGAGGTGTTGAACATCCAGTAGAGCGGCCACAGCACGAACACCAGGAAGAACCCCAGCAGCACAATTCGGCCGATCGGCAACGACCGGCGTTTCCTGCGGCGGGCGGGCGCGACGGCGGCCATCAGACCGGTTCCACCTTCAAGAGCCGACGCACCAGCAACGTCACGATGAGCGCCGTAAAGATCAGGAACAGCCAACTTCCTGCTGTTGCCTGCGACAGATGAAACTGCGTGAAGCCTGTGGTATAAAGATAATAGGAGGCCGTGTAGGTTTGTGTTCCTGGGCCACCCCCTGTCATGATGAAAATGGTATCGAACATACGGATTGCGTCGAGCAGACGGAAGGTCAGCGCCAGCAGCATCATCGACCCGAGATGCGGGAGCGTGATCGCCCAAAAAACCTGCCAGGCGTTGACGCCGTCGAGTTCTGCCGCCTCATAGAGATTGGGTGGGATTGCGGTCAGCCCGGCGAGCAGGATGACGAACATGAACGGCGTCCACTGCCAGACATCGGCGATGATCAGCGAGACGTAGAGCCACGGGCGCTCCGTCATCCAGCCGATCGTAACCTCCTGCCCCAATAGTTGCGTCAGGACATAGTTGGTCGGTCCAAAAGGCCGCTGTAAGAGCAGCGTCCAGGCTTGGCCAACGATGACCGGGCTGATGAACAGCGGCACGATCAGGATCGACATGATCACACCGCGGCCCGGAAAGCTGCGCACCATTGTCAGCGCCACCAGGAGACCGAGCACGAATTCTATAGCGACGCTGATGCCCGACAGCGATGCTGTCAGCAACAGCGACCAACGTGCTACGGGATCGAACACGACCCGCTCGAAGTTCTTCAATCCGACAAAGGCGTGGCCCGGCACCTGGAAGTCGTAGTTGATGAAGGATACCACCAGCGAGAACAGAAGCGGATAGATCGACAGTGCCAATATCAGCAGCACAGCGGGGGCGACCAGCAGCCACTTGAAATGACGGTCAGCCCATTGGGCAAAGGCAGACAGCCGGGGCGGTGCGCCGGCGGCCTTCAAATGGCGGATCGTGGCTGTGGGCTGCATAGGCGTATCCAATCGCCGCTTAGCGGGGGGTGTTGCGAGCCAAGCGCCCGCAACACCAATTGCTCCAGAGAGTCCGCCTCCCTTCAGAGGGTGACCGCCATGCCAAGTTTTTCCACCGTGTTGTCGGCGGTGGCGCCAGGCAGTTTCAAGAACTCGGTGTAGAAGCCCTTCTGCGAATCCACACCCAGTCGGTCGGTCGTCTCGTTCCACTCGGCGGCCGCCGTTTCAAGCGACGCCTTCGGATCCGCACCAGCCCACACCGCCGTGCACATGCGATCGATGCTCAAGAAGTAGTCCTGCGCGCCTGGCATGATCGGGTCGAGCAGACCGACGTTTGCCGAGTTGTTGAGGTTGGCAAGGTACTCCTTGGCACTCGGGAAGAGCGCGCCGTAGAGCTCGGACTTGAAGTGCGAGATGCGGTACGGGTCGCGTAGCGCGTAGGGCAGCATGCAACGTGCCAGCGAGACGGGTGGCGAGCATACCCACTGCATGAACAGATACGCCGCCTCAGGGTTGGGCGAGTCGGCCGACAGTGCCTTGTTGTAGCCGGTGGCATGTTCCGGATTTCCCGGAACCACGGCATAGCCGACCTTGCCGGCGATTTGGGACTGCGGAATGAAGTTGATTGCCGTGGCCGACTGCGAATAGTTCGCCGCCATACGGCCGCTAGGAGGCCAGGAATAGATCATCGCGACTTTGCCGGTCAGGAAAGCCGCCCACAAGGAGACGGCGTCGAGCTCGTTGTTGCCGGGGATCGAGGCCTTGTTTGCGGCGAGCATGTTTGTCAGCGTCTTGACGCCGGCATCCGAAACCAAACCTGCCTTCATGTCGTCGCCGAAGAGTTTTCCGCCGTTGGCCCGGTACTGCTGCAGAAAGTCGAACTGATTGCCGGGGCTGCCCGCCTTGCGGAAATGTCCCGCGCCATAGACCTTTGGCGCCATCTGGTCGGTGATGAACTGGGCGATCTGGGCATATTCTTCCCATGTCTTGGGCGGTCCAAGCTTGGTGTTGAACTTCGCCTGGTAAGCCTCCATCATTTTCGGATCCTCGAAAATGTCCTTGCGGTAGTAGAGAGCGAACATGTCGCCGTCGTCGAAGAACCCCCAGATCTTGCCCTTGTAGGTCGGCAGCGCCTTGTACAGGGGATGATAGTCCTCCAGGTCTGCCGGGTTCATGTATTTGGCGATGTAGTCGTCTAGCGGGGCGATGACGCCGCCATCGGCAAGCGACGGCGTCCAGGCCGGCGAGATGTCGAGGACGTCATAGGCACCCGAGCCGGCGATGTGCTCGGCGACCGCCTTGGAGTACTGGTCCGGGTTCGACAGCTCGACGACATTCGACTTCATCCCGGTAAGCTGCTCCCACATCGGCCCGCTGAAATTGCGCGGGTCGAGTGCCTGCAGGCCAGCCTCGTAGGTCATGTTGAGGGTGACGCCCGAATGCGCCTTGGCCGCCTCCGCCGCGCGAAAGGCGGAACCGTCCGCAGGCCCTTCCTTCGATGCTTTCAGGGCTGCGGCCTGCGCCTGGCCGAGCGGCGACGTGCCGTCCGCCAATTCCAATGTTTGCTGCGCCAGCGCCCAATCGGTCATCATCCCCAGCAGCGGGCCGGACACGGCCAACATGCCGGTCATCTGACCGAAGCGGGTGATGAAAGTTCGGCGGGTGGTTTCGCCGCGCATGAAGGCGTCGACCTCTGCTTCGAGACCTGCCTGAAAGTCACGTTTTTCACGATCGTTCATAGTGCTTGGTCCTCCCATTTTCCTTTTGCTTCACTCGTCCGCCGGCGCAGCGGTCAAGCATTTCCTCCCGTAAGGTCGCCGCAAACAGGCCGCGGCGGCGCGCCGAAAATCAGTGTCCTCCTAGGTTCCAAAGCGGGCGGCGAGCCCAGACAGCCTGGTCTTCCACAGCTCGCTCGAAAGCACCTCGCGATTGACCACGCCGCGCGGCTCGCGACCGCGCTGCACCTCCATTACCGCTTTGACGTCCGCGGCACCGTTGCCGGCAAAGCACTGGTCGGTCCAGCAAAGCGCGTGCGGCGCCAGGATGACATTGTCGAGTTTGAGGATCGCATCGTCTGCCTCGGGAGGCTCTTGTTCCAGCACGTCGAGACCGGCGCCGGCGATGCGGCGCTCCTGCAGTGCTTGCGTCAGAGCTTTCTGGTCGACGATCGGGCCGCGCGCGGTGTTGATCAGGTAAGCTGTCGGCTTCATCAGGGCGATCCGCTCGGCATTGACGATGTGGTGGGTCTGGGACGACAGGGGGCAACTCACCGACAGCACGTCGGCGCGGCGAAACAGATCCTCCAGCCCTACCAGCTCGACGCCCAGGTCGGCAGCGACCCCCTTGTCGGCAAACGGGTCATGGGCAATGAATTGCATGTCAAAGGGCTTCGCCAAGCGGAAGACCTCGGCACCGATGTTGCCGATGCCCAGCGACCCAAGCGTACGCCCGACGAGGCCGACCCCCATATGTTCGGAGCGCTTCTCAAAACCAACAGACCCTTTGCGGGTGAGCGCGTCCTTTGTCAGCAGCTTGCCGGTCAGCGCCAGCATGAAGGTGACGACGGATACGGCGACGGGCCGTCGCACGCCATCGGGCGTGATAACCAAGGCAATACCGGCTGCGGTGCATGCCTCAACGTCGACAGTGTCGTAGCCGACCCCGAAGCGGGCAACGACGGCCAGGCGGCCGCTCCTGGGGACACTCGTGGCATCGAAACGATGGGCGAGGAGGATCAGCGCATCGAAATCCTCAAGTTGGTCGGCGCGAAGCGGACTGTTTGACTCCAGGAACACCATCTCGACAGCTGTCGCATTGCGCAGCGGCTCCAGATCGAAATCTGGGTAGGTCGGCGAGCCGTCCGGCCTGCGGAAATCACCGGAAAGCGCCACCCTGAATTTCACGCTGTCCATCGTCTCCTCCGCTCCTATTGGCACCCGGCCCGGATCTTGGAAACCGCGTCGGCGATCGCGTCGTGCAGGACCCAAACGTCGCCTGAATAACAAATGAAATCGAAGCCCTGTGCGTAGAACTCGTGTCCCTGGGCGACGTTGGGCACCAAGCGTCCAAGCGATTTGTTGTGCTTTTTGGCGGCGGCAACGATTTTGGCCATTGCAGCAGTGAAAGTGGGGTGGGCGAAGTCGCCAGGAATGCCGAGCGAGACGGACAGATCGAAATGTCCGACCCACAGACAATCGACCCCGTCCAGTCCCGCGATGCCGTCAATGTTCTTGACGCCGTCGGCGGTCTCGATCAGGCAGATGAACGTCGAGCGCTTGTTGGCGGCATCGAATTTGTCAGCGACCGAGCCTGGCCGGTAACGGTCATGAGCGATCTGCAGCGCCACGCCGCGGGCGCCGGCAGGGTGGTATTTCATGGAGTTGATGATGTGCTGCGCCTGTTCGACGCTGCTCACCATCGGCGCGATCAGGCCTTCGGCGCCCATGTCCATGGCGCGGGCGAGGAAATGGTAGTCCTGCGACGGCACACGCACCATGACCGGCAGATCAGCCGCCTCGAAATAACGGATCGCACTCTTCAGCGTTTCCAAGCTAAATCCCGAATGCTCCATGTCGAAAAAGACGAAATCGCAGCCAGCGGACTTCAGGATGTGACCGATTCCCGGCGTGGCGAACTCGGCGACGAGCGTACCGAGCTTGACCCGCCTGTGAGAAGCTAACGCCCTGAGACTTGGCTCCGACATGCACTTCCTCCCGTTCGCCCCAATGGGCCAATCCGCCTATGTTCGCTTCAATGCGTGGCTTCAAGAACGAGGTCGCAGGTCGTCACCAACTTGGTCACGACGAGCGGCGCGCTCTGCGTATTGAATTCGTCGAAATGAGCGGTGCGGCAGTGGTCCTCGAATGCGGCCTCGCTATCGTAAATCTCATAGAGCAGGACCCGATCCAGTTCGCCGCGCGCCTCCGTCACGTCAAAGCGGCGACAGCCGGCCTCGGTGCGCATCGAGGCGGTCGCATTGGCGTCGACAAGTTCTCGGAATCTGTCCCGGGCACCAGGCCTCAGGCGGAAATCGACCCAGACGACAAATCCGGTCATCACTTGGGCCTCGCAAGTTGCAGATACCGCTTGGCCACATATTCGAGATGGCTGCGCATGGCCGTCTCTGACGCGTCTGGATCGCGCGCGGCGACGGCCTCGAAGATTTCGCGATGAGCCTGGTAAGCCTTGCGGTCTTCACCCTTGGCCAATGTGGTGCGACGCTGTTCGAGCAACCATTCAGCCAAGGCCGCGTGAATAGCTGTAAAGATCCGATTGCGGGTGATTACCGCCAGCACGTAATGGAAGTCTACGTCCGTGCGCTCGAAGCGCGCCAGATCGCCGATCGACTGCCGGTTGAGTTCGAGCGCCTCCTTGAGGCTGTCAATGTCTTCCGGGGTAGCATGCACAGCGGCGTTGCGGGCAAGACCGACCTCGAAAAACAAGCGCGCGCTCTGGAAGTCGTGAACCCCTCCCGGCGCCGAAATCATGTGCCGAGCCGGCCCTGAAAGGGCGTCAATCACGAATTGAGGAGTGGGTCGAGTGACGCGGGCACGCTCCCCCGATTTTACCTCGACAAGGCCCATTTTGCTCAGATGCAGCAGCGCCTCACGGATGGAAGGCCGCCCTACCCCGAACTGCCGCATGAGTTCCCGTTCAGATGGGAGACGGTCGGCTTCGGCCAACTCTCCCTCTCGGATCATCCGTTCGAGGTGCGCTGCCACCTCGTCCGAAAGCTTCCGCTGCTTGATCAGAACTCCGATCATGTGGCATACCTGTTATACCAGTCAGGTACGTTATGATCCCATAGCACCCTTGTCAACGATGTCTAAGCATCCGGTAGCCGAGCCGTTTAATCACTCCGCCGATGTCGAGGCGTCCTTTGCACACGCCTTCAACGTCTTCACCAAGGATATCGGTGACTTGAGGAGCGCGAGCACACTCTGCTCGGTGTTCCGATCGGGGACCGTCTTCGAACCCTGGGTCGGGTGGTCAGTTTCAACTGCGGTGTGGACCGCAGTGAGTGCCACCGGGCCGTGTGCTGGCCGAGACCTACCCAACCGCCTGCTTATGAGCCGCAACATGAGCCCTCGATGGCAAAGTAGACCTCGACCTGAGCAAGACCAGCGAATGGAAGTGGGGTTCACAGCCGAGGCGGAAAACGCGAACTCTCGCTGGTGGACCCATTTGGCAATACGCCTGCTCCATCTCGTAATCTTTTTGCGCCGCCGCAATGCCGCAAAGGAAGGTGGTGTCGGGTCAGTTCTCTCTAGGCTCCAGAGCGCTCGTCACGTTGTGCCCATCCTCGTGCGGTGGGCGGCCGCCGCTTGAGGATGCGCATTTGAAACTGGTTTTCTCAAGATCTTTTAGTCCTGAGGGCCTCAGGCGGGGGCGCTTGCCATTTAGTTATCGTCACCTGCAAATGCCGAACCCGCACTCGACGCCAATCTACGCGCTGGCCAGTTTGCGACATCTGGCTTCGGCGATTCCGCTTTCAGTAGCGACGATCATGCTGGACGGCTGATATGAGGCGCGTTCCCGCCTGGCAGCTTAGGGGCAGCAAGCAGGACGTCGGCTTTCTTGCCTCGACCTGGCCTAAGCAGTCATTCAATTCGTGGCCTCAAGCAGCTCATCCACGCTCCTCCTGACGCGGCGTGCCATCCAGCCGATCTCGGGCTGATGTGCGTGGACGGCAGTCGTCCTTTGACCACCGCTTCTGGCGGCGCCGATTGGCGAGCCGCCTCGCCATCATTAGCTATGGAACGGAAAAGAAACCATTCAGCATCAGACTACCGCTTTTCGACGCACCTTTTCGAATATGTCGGAACGAGCGCTTGTCGCGCAGCCCACGATGCCCCCCATTGGTGAACCGGTTCCATGAAGAGTCTGACAATACGCCACCGCATCCTCGTCAGTTTCGCAGCCGTTCTGGTGGTCATGTCCGTGATAGCCCTCATCGCGTACGCCTGGTTTCTTCAGGCGGGGGAGGAGGCGACTGAGGTCGAGAAGGGCATCCTTCCGGACCTTTATCACAGTACCGAGATCATGACGGGCCAGATGGCGGCCCATAGTCTGCTTCAGGAATATGCCCTTCAGGACAACCCGTCAGACAGAAGCACGGTTGAAAACGCGATCACGACCAATCGCAACCAGGTGCAGCGGTCGATGGACGACTATGAGGCAACGATCGTCTCCGATATCGACAAGCAGAATTATGCAGCCGTCAAACAACTCGCCAACCAATTCCGTCTGGCTGAAACTGCTGTGCTGGAAACAAGCCGGGCTGCCTTGTCGAAAGGTGAAACTCCCAATGAAAGCCCAGCTATCAAGAACGAAGTAGAGCCGATCTTTGTAAAATTGCAGTCCGCTCTGCAGGCCATGGTTGAGGATCACAGAGGCGAGGCAAACAGCGCGACGCAGCGGATCAGCTCGATCGTCAGAACGGCCGAAGTCGGTTTGAGCGTTGGCTTGTTGATAGCCCTCGGGCTAGCCCTTCTTTTGGGTTACCAGCTGTTTCGCGCCATTACAGGTCCGCTCACCCGTTTGGTCGACGCGGTTCAATTGATGCGGCAAGGCGACTTCAGCGAACGGCTCGATCTGAGGCGCCGAGACGAATTCAGCGTGCTTGCCGACGGCTTCAACGCAATGGCGGACGATCTCACAACCCTCATTGGTCAGGTTCAAAGGTCCAGCATACAGGTCGGCACGTCGATAACTGAGATCGCCGCCACCTCCAAGCAACAGCAGGCAACTGCGACTGAAATCGCAGCGACCACAACAGAAATCCGAGCGACAGCCAAGGAAATCTCCGCCACATCAAACGAACTGGTCCGCACGATGAACGAGGTCTCCACAGTTGCCGAACAAACCGCTGCCGTGGCTGGCGGGGGGCAAGCGGGGCTGACCCGTATGGAAGAAACCATGCAGCAGGTCATGGAAGCGGCTGGCGCGATCAATTCCAAACTGGCGATCCTGAGCGAGAAAGCCGGCAGCATCAATCAGGTGGTGACGACCATCACCAAAGTGGCCGATCAGACGAACCTATTGTCGCTCAACGCTTCCATCGAGGCGGAGAAGGCAGGCCAATATGGCCGGGGTTTTGCAGTGGTGGCGACGGAAATCCGAAGGCTCGCGGACCAGACAGCTGTCTCCACCTACGATATCGAGCAAATGGTCAAGGACATCCAGTCGGCAGTCGCGGCCGGGGTGATGGGCATGGACAAGTTTTCCGAGCAGGTCCGTCGGGGTATGCAGGACATCCAGCAGGTCGGCGGGCAACTCTTCGAGATCATTCAGCAGGTTCAGGGGCTGGTGCCACGTTTCGAAGTCGCCAATGAAGGCATGCAAGCACAGGCGACCGGCGCGGGGCAGATCAGCGACACGCTAACCCAGCTAAGCGAGGCAGCTCAGCAAACAGTCGAGTCCCTTCAGCAATCGACGCTCGCGATCGACGAGCTCAATCAAGTCTCAGGCGGCATGCGAAGTAGCATATCGAGGTTCAAGCTACGAGCATAGCGAGCCGGCAGTAGGAGGTGACAATGCTATTCCTCGCCTTCAGCATGGGTCCGGATCGCTACTTGATCGATGTCCACAAAATTGAAGAGGTGCTGCCCTATATCGACGTGAAAGTTCTTCCGGGTGCGCCAACTGGTGTGGTGGGTTTGGTCAGCTATAACGGAATACCCATCCCCCTGATCGATGTCACCCTTCTTGCGCTTGGCCGACCATCGGAGCGCCTGTTGAGCACCCGGATCGTTGTGACGCGCTATCCGGCGGATGATGGCGAGCGACGCCTGCTGGGGCTGATCGCGGAACGGGTGACGGATACGATCGAGCGAGACCCGGCCGATTTCGCGCCGTTCGGACTGGAACCAGGAACCCCGCCCTATCTTGGGCCGGTGGCTTCCGATGGTTTGGAGATCATTCAGTGGGTCAAAGTGGAAGCGCTGCTTTCGGAAGAGATTCGTAACGCTTTGCTCCGCCAGGCGGCAATAGGTGATCAATGACCGGAGCAATAGAAAAGCTCCTGACGGAAACCATTGGACTGGACAGTGCCAGCGTTGGTCCGACAGTGGTTCGTCAGGCGGTCAGAGAACGGATGGAAGCATGCCGGATAACCAACCCTCAGGCCTATAGGCAACACTTGGCCGGTTCCTCGCAGGAGCTGCAGGAGCTGATCAATGCGGTGGTGATCCCAGAGACCTGGTTCTTTCGCGACCGAGAAGCGTTCACGATGCTGGCGCGGCATGCGCGCGCGCACAAGCCTGCTCAGCCGATAAGAATCCTGAGCCTGCCATGTTCAACCGGCGAAGAGGCTTACTCGGTCGCCATGGCCATGTTCGATGCCGGCTTTGAGGCGCATGAGTTCAAGATCGATGGCGTGGACGTCAGCAGCCGCAATATCGCGACGGCTGAACACGCCATCTATGGCCGCAATTCGTTTCGCGGCAGCCATTTAGAATTCAAGGATCGCTATTTCGAAGCGGCCGAGGGCGGGTTGCGGCCTGTTGCTGGGGTGCTGAAACAGGTTCGGTTCATGGTAGGAAACCTGTTCGGTTCTCACGCGCCTTTCGGGCAAGAGGTCTATGACATCCTGCTTTGCCGCAATTTGCTGATCTATTTCAATCGAGAGCTGCAGGATCGCGCATTGATCTGCCTGAAGGACCTGCTGGCCAAAGACGGACTTCTTCTGGTCGGTCCGGCGGAAGCAGCTCTTCCAAGGGTGCATGGCTTTCTTTCCGCTGAATGGCCATTGGCCTTCGCCTTTCTGAAATCGGAGCCCGTCAAGACCACGGCACCGAAGGTTTCGGCCGCCGTCCCGGTGCGGACGCCAAGCCCTAAGGTCAACAAGAGCGAGCCTCTTCGTCCGTTCCGACCGACAATTGGCAATGAACGCCGCGGGCAGGCTCCGGCCAAGCCGCTTGCACGCGCCTCGGAAAGCCTCATCGCGGTTGAACGGATCGCCAATGCAGGACGCGTAAAGGAGGCACAGGAGGTCGCCCTGGCGCATCTCAGGGAGTTCGGTCCTTCCGCAGAAATCTTCTACCTGCTGGGCCTCGTCCAGGATGCGGATGGTTCTGCACCCGAAGCCGCGCAAAGTTATCGCAAGGCGCTCTATCTCGCGCCAAATCATCGAGAAGCTCTTGTCCATCTGGCCTTGCTGCTTAGCAAGCAAGGCGACCATAACGGCGCCGAGGCGCTGGCCGGCCGGCTGGGTCGGGTCCAGAAAAGGAGCGGCAGTTGATGGCGGCTTCGACAAGGATCGCTCAGCCGGTGGAGGAGATCGAAATCAACGACTGCTGGCGGCAAATAGGCGTACGGGGTGACAAGTCATGTCCGCTACTAGAGCAGCATCTCCACTGCCGCAATTGCCCGACCTACAAGAAGATCGCACGACGCCTCCTCGACCGTGCAGCTCCCTCGGCATCTCGCGACGAATGGCCTGACAAGGCTGGTCGTGCAGGGATCGATTCGGCAGACAGCGACGCGCTGCAGACGGCCGTTCTCTTCCGTTTGGGGGAGGAATGGCTGGCACTTCCGGTCGGTATTTTTCATGAAGTGGCTGAATCTCGTCGCGTTCATTCACTTCCACATCGCAGGAACAGTGCACTGCTCGGCATTGCGAATGTCCGTGGTGAATTGCTTATTTGCCTGTCCCTGGCCGAATTGCTCGGGATAGACGAGCGCAAGGAAGGGGAACAAGGCACACGAACCAAGGTATTTCGCCGCCTTGTCGTGGTAGGCGAGCGCGACAAGCGGGTTGCTTTTATGGTTGATGAGATCCACGGCTTACATCGGTACCAGGAACGCGACACTCTCGCTGTTCCGGCCATGATTGGCAAGGCACTGTCGGCCGCTACGGTTGCCGTGCTGCCATGGCAAGGACGAGCCGTTGGCTGTCTCGATCCACGACAACTGCTCACGATGCTGGATCGGAGCATCGCATGACAGATGAAGACTTCAGCCAGGTTTCGATGCTCAGCCTCTTCCAGGCCGAACTGGAGACGCAGTCACGGGCTCTGACCTCTGGACTTCTGGCACTCGAACGCGATCCTATCGCCGCCGACGCCCTGGAAGCATGCATGCGTGCCGCGCATTCCCTGAAAGGAGCTGCCCGCATCATCGACCTGATGCCCGCAGTCAAAGTTGCAAATGCGATGGAAGACTGCCTGGTCGCAGCGCAACGCGGGCATCTGAGGGTGCGACGGGAGCATATAGACGCGCTTCTGCAAGGTTCTGACCTTTTGAAATTGATCGCATCGGGATCATCGAGCGAAAGCGCCAACTCAGAAGTCGAAACCTTTCTCGCGAAGTTCGAGGGGTTGTCCCTCCCCCAGGCAAAGCCCGGGCCCCAAGATTCTGCAGCTGATTTCGCAACTCCAGATCATGCCCAGGAGCAACTGGCGACGACCTCTTCAGCGAACCTCCTCGTTGGGGCGGTGCCGCAAGCCCACGGCAGCATCAGCTCTGATAGAATGGTTCGGGTGACGGCAGACAGCCTGAACCGATTGCTCGGGCTGGCTGGCGAGTCGCTGATGGAAGCTCGGCGGCTCAGGCCATTCGCTGACGGGCTGCTACGGCTGAAGCGACTTCAATCGGACCTCGCAAGTGCATTCGACAATCTTCATGCAGTGCTGCCGCCGGTTTCAAACGATGCGGCGGCGGTGGAGGCGCTGGCTGAAGCGCAGCGAAAGCTTCGGTTGAGCCAAGCGTTCCTGGCGGAGCGTTTCGATGAGTTGGATTCAGTGGATCGGAAAGCGACCGATCTTGCCAACAGATTGTACGACGAAACGTTGGCGAGCCGGATGCGGCCTTTTGAGGACGGCGTGCGACACTATGCGAGAATGATCCGCGACCTCGGTCGTACCCTTGGCAAGCGGGTGCGACTGGAGATCGTAGGCGGCTCGACCGGCATCGACCGCGATATCCTCGAGCAGCTCGATGCCCCTTTGGGGCACCTTCTGCGCAACGCTGTAGACCATGGGCTTGAACCGCCTGAGGAGCGCCTCGCGATGGGCAAACCCGAAGAGGGGCTCATCAGGCTCGAAGCGAGGCACAATGCCGGGCTGCTGCAGATAGCCGTGGTGGACGACGGCAGGGGGATAGAGCTCTCGAAGCTGCGCGAGGCCGTCGTCGCCCGGCAACTTGCAACCAGGGAAAGTGCTGAAACACTCAGCGAAAGCGAATTGCTCGCGTTTCTGTTTCTGCCAGGCTTTTCCATGAAAGCGGGCCTTACCGACGTCTCAGGTCGCGGTGTGGGGCTCGATGCAGTGCAAGCCATGACGAAGGAAGTCCGGGGAGTCGCAAGCGTCTCCTCAGAATTTGGCCACGGAACCCGATTTCAACTGCAATTGCCGCTGACACTGTCGGTCCTCCGCACGCTGCTCGTCGATGTCGATGGAGAGCCCTATGCTTTTCCACTCGCTGCCATTTCCAAGACTTTGAAACTGCAACGGACGGAGATCAACGTCCTGCAGGGCCGGCCGCATTTTCGATTGAACGATCGACAGATCGGGCTGGTCACCGCTCGCGAGGTGCTCGATCGAGGTGAGCCCGGATCGGAACCGAACGAACTATCGGTCGTCGTCGTGGATGCGGGTCGGGGCGATGCGTACGGCCTGATCGTTGACCGTTTTCTCGGGGAACGCGAGTTAGTGATCAGACCTCTCGATCCACGGTTTGCCAAGATCAAGGACATCAGCGCAGCGGCCCTGATGGAAGACGGTTCGCCTGTTCTGATCTTCGACGTCGACGATCTGATCCGATCGGTGGAAAAGCTTGCATCGTCCAGCGGATTTCGAGCTCTTCGGCGCGCCGCGGGCGGTCCCGAAGCGAGCAGGCGCAAGCGCGTGCTCGTGATTGACGATTCACTGACGGTTCGCGAACTCCAGCGCAAGATGCTCGGCAATTACGGTTATGAGGTCGAAGTGGCGGTAGACGGCATGGACGGGTGGAATGCCGTCCGGTCTGGTCCTTTCGATCTCGTCGTCACCGACATCGACATGCCTCGCATGGATGGCATCGAGCTGGTGAGTTTGATCAGAAAGGATGCTGATCTCAAGAACACACCCATTATGATCGTTTCATACAAGGATCGGGAAGAAGATCGCGCGCGCGGGCTCGACGCAGGTGCGGACTATTATCTGACCAAGAGTAGTTTTCAGGACGAGGCGCTGATCCATGCCGTCGTGGACATGATTGGCGAGGCGGCTGAATGAGATCGAGATTGGAAGCCAGCGAATGAGAATCGGCGTAGTTAACGACATGCCGATGGCGGTTGAACTTCTGCGTCGACTGGTTCTGTTGACCGGCGAACATCAGGTCGCGTGGATCGCGACTAATGGGCGTGAGGCGGTCGAGGTCTGCAGACGTGATCTGCCGGATCTGATACTCATGGATCTAGCGATGCCAGAGATGGACGGCGTGGAAGCGACCCGCAGAATCATGGCGGAAACCCCGTGCTCAATCTTGCTGGTGACCGCCAGTATCGAAGCCAACCTCGCCGACGTCTACGAAGCAATGGGTCATGGCGCGCTTGACGCAGTCGATATTCCGTCAGTGGGCATCGAAGGCAACGCGTCCTCGCAATCCGCCCGGCTTTTGACGAACAAGATACTAACGATAGGCAAGCTGATCGGTGATGCGCCTACCCAGGCAAAAAGGCGGATGTCACGTGCGGCTGAGCCGTCAACTCGACGCCTGATAGCAATCGGCGCCTCTGCGGGCGGGCCGGCTGCCGTTGCCGCAGTCCTGAGCGCGTTTCCCGTTGATTTTGGCGGCGCGATTGTGCTCGTCCAGCATCTCGATGCTCAGTTCGTTCCAGGCCTTGTTGATTGGCTAGGGCAGCATACGCGTCTCCCGATCCGTCCGGCGGGGGAAAGGGATAGCCCTCAAGCGGGCACCGTTCTCGTTGCCAGTTCTGCGGATCATCTGGTTTTCAAGTCAGCTCAGCAACTTGGCTATACGCCCAGCCCCAAGGACAATGTTTATCGGCCGTCCGTAGATGTGTTCTTCGAAAGTGCGGCGCAATGGTGGCCTGGCCCGGTGATTGGTGTTCTGCTCACAGGCATGGGCAGGGATGGTGCGCGCGGGCTGAGACAGCTCCGTGATAAGGGGCATCTCACAATCGCGCAGGATAGAGCAACCAGTGCCGTCTATGGCATGCCGAAGGCCGCCGCCGACATCGGCGCGGCTGTTGATATTCTTCCTTTGGGTGCGATCGGCTCACGTATAATCGAAGCCTGCGAGCGCTCCACGTGAAAGGCCCCTTCCGATGACGCAAGAACCAGAGTTGGTCCCGCCACTCGCAGATAACTATTCATCCATGGTTCTGCTCATCGATGATCAGATCATGGTTTGCGAGGCGGTCAGGCGCGCTCTAGCCAACGAGCCCGATATTTCCTTACACTTCTGCACCGACCCGTTGAGAGCGATGACGGTCGCGGATGAGGTAAAGCCAACCGTTATCCTGCAGGATCTCGTGATGCCAGGGGTCGATGGGCTGCATCTGGTGCGAGAATACAGGAAGCATGCGTCGACACGCGCGGTGCCAGTCATTGTGCTGTCGAGCAAGGAAGATCCAGCCACCAAGGGCGAAGCCTTCGCTGCGGGCGCGAACGACTATCTCGTCAAACTGCCGGATCGTATCGAGTTGATTGCACGCATTCGATATCACACGCGGGCCTATCTGGATCACGTCCAGCGAGACTCGGCACACCGAGCGCTGAGGGAAAGCCAGCGACAGCTGATCAGTGCAAATCTAGAGCTTGAACGTCTGACGCGGATCGATGGCCTGACGGGTCTCGGCAACAGGCGCTATTTTGACGAATATCTGGCGGCTGAATGGAAACGCGCTTTTCGCGCACAGTCCCCACTGTCGCTGTTGATGATCGATGCCGACAACTTCAAACGATACAACGATACCTATGGCCATATGGCCGGCGACGATGTGCTCAAGCAAATCGCCCGCGTAATCCAGAGCGGTTCCGGCCGCTCCACCGATCTCGCTGCGCGGTACGGAGGCGAAGAGTTCGTCATCGTGTTGGTCGACACTATACTGGAACAATCCAGTGCGATCGCCGAGCGGCTCGTCCAGAGCGTGCGGGAGTTGAACATACCCCACGGCCCGGATCGCGTGACCATCAGCGTCGGCGTCGCAACAGCGGTGCCCACCGAGAACGAGACGCCAAACGATTTCGTCAATGCCGCCGATTTGG
Organism: Mesorhizobium sp. M0029; assembly: GCF_040323735.1. Lineage (NCBI taxonomy): Bacteria > Pseudomonadati > Pseudomonadota > Alphaproteobacteria > Hyphomicrobiales > Phyllobacteriaceae > Mesorhizobium > Mesorhizobium sp. M0029. Next base: position 3,122 of record NZ_JAMYVF010000028.1, on the reverse strand, counting down.
CTCTGTTTCGTGCCAAATCGGAAGGACGAAATCGTGTTGCGCTTCATATGTCCCGCAGCTAGAGAAGCTCACATCTCAGTCAACGAAGCGCGCCCTGTTCGATTTGAGGACGACCTTGGCAAAGTCGGGCATCTCGAGACCTTGCCGCACCAGGCCATCAAGAGTTTTCTCAGCCGCCCTGATGGCGGAGAGCCGGGCCAGCACAGTCTCAGCCTCCAGGCGAGGCACCACGGCGACACCGTCGCGGTCGCCGACCAGTATGTCTCCCGGCGAGATAGTCACTCCTCCCAGCACCACCGGGAATCCGACCGTGCCTGGACCATTTCGCGCAGGCGAATTCGCAATGACCCCGGCACAGTAAACCGGCAACCCGACCGCCTCGATCCCGACAACGTCGCGCACCAGGCCGTCAGTGATGAAGCCGGCGACCCCCTTGTTGCGCGCCATGCCGAGCACGAGATCGCCAGTTACCGCGGTACCGGCAAAGCTGTCGGTGGCCGCGACGATGACATCGCCACTTGCTGCGGCATCCAGTGCTCCAAACAGGGCGAGGTTGTCGGCGGGACCGCAGTGACAGGTCACGGCGACGCCGACCATCGTCGCAGTAGCTGGCGACAGTGGCTTGATCGCATAATGCAAGGCGCCGCGTCCCCCCATCGCGTCTACGACCTGGCTAACCGGCACGCCCGCAAAAGCACTGATGATTTCTGCTGCGGGCCGTTCGAAACGGCGCTTGATGGTGAGCAGTGGTGGGTCTTCAATCATGTAGCGGCCCCATTCCCTGAACGAACGAAATACAGTCCGGCCCGAGGTCGCGCAGGCTCCGCGCGCCCATCAGTCCCATGACGCGGTCGATCTCCTTGCGGTAGAGTTCGAGCACGTGGCGTACCCCCTCCTCGCCGGCGACCGCGAGCCCCCACAACTGCGGCCGCCCGATCAGACAGCACGAGGCGCCGAGCGCCAGGGCCTTGACGACGTCAGAGCCTCGCCTGATGCCGCCGTCGATAAGCACTGGTACGCGGCCGGCGACAGCCGCGACAACCGCCGTCAACGCGTCCAGGGATGCGGCGGCGCCGTCAAGCTGACGTCCCCCATGATTGGATACGATGATGCCGTCGATTCCTCGGGCTACAGCCTCGGCGGCTTCGCTGGGATGCAGGACGCCTTTCAGCAACAACGGTCCGGACCAGACAGTGCGCAGCCAGTCGACATCGGCCCAGGAGAGTCCGGGATCGAGCATTGCGGCCATTCGGCCCGCCAATGCACCGACCATCGCCGTATCTCCGGGGCGCGCGTAGTTGCCGAAAGTCAGTTTCGGGAGTCGGGTGCGCATACGAAGAAGCCACGCCGCCTTGGTGGCGGCCGCGAGGGTTCCGGCCACACCGAAGCGCGGCGGGATGGCAAAACCGTTGCGGATGTCGCGTTCACGGTTGCCAAGCATCTGGTTATCAATGGTGAGCACCAGCGCGTCGTAGCTTGAGGCACGCGCCCGATCCACCATTTCTCGGGTGAAGCCGCGATCGGTATAGACGAACACCTGCATCCACCGTGGGCTACTTCCGGTGGCTGCTATATCCTCCAGCGTGCAGACCGATCCGTGGCTGGCGCAGTAGAATGTCCCTGCGGCCGCTGCGGCTCGGGCGGCTGCGCGCTCGCCGTCGGGCCAGAACAGCCCAGCCAGGCCGGTTGGCGCTATGCCCAGCGGGATGGCAAGTTTCGCGCCGAAGAGGTCAAGGGAAAGGTCTCGCGTCGTTGCACCGTTGAGTGGTCGCGGCAGAATGGCAACCTCGTTAAAAGCTTGCTCGTTCCGGCGCAGCGTTCGCTCATCCTCGGCACCGCCATCGGCGAAGTCGAACACCGGGCGTGGCAAAGTCCGCCGCGCGGCGACGCGGACCGCGGCCACGCTGTACAGGCACTTCAACGCCGCCATCGAAGCAGACGATGCCGCACCGCCGGCACCGCGGTCATCGCCTGTGTTTGAGGCGGACGAGGAGCTACTCACGGTTGCTTTCCGCCGATGCGACCATGATGCGTCGGTCCACCGCCTCCCGGAACACGCACGCAGGAGAGTGTTCCCTCAAAGGAGGGATCGCTGCCGGTCGCCAGCACGCCGGCATTTGTCACCCAAAGCATCTCGCCCGAGAAGACGCAGTTGGTCGTTGCCTTGCCGCAGACGAAGAAACCCTCCGCTGTGCCGTTGGGCTTCAGAACGTGAATGCCGTTGGCGGCAATATCCGTGACATAAAGGCGGCCATCGGCTCCGACCTTCAGCCCGTCCGGGATCGGATTGGCCCCAGGCAAGCGGCCCAGGTCTTCGACGGAACCATCCGGACGCTGCCGCTTGACGCGCCCCGTATAGGACTCCCCCCAAATGATCGAGCCGTCGGCTTCGATCGCCACACCATTGGGGAAGGTCGGCTTGTCGAAACCGAGAGCAAGGTAAGCACTGCCATCGGGGTTGACGGCAAAAATGTAGCTTGGGTCCGGATTCCCCGGGTTGTATGTGCCGGGATCGCTGAAGATGAGCCGGCCGTCAGCAGCAAATACAAGATCGTTTGGCCCATTGAGCCGAATGCCCGCGACTTCGCTCAGCAGGATTTCCGGCTTTCCGCCTTCGGCAACCCGCTGGATCGATGGCGTCGTCATGTCCGCGGCCCGCCAAGGTCCGGTCGTGCCGCCGTTCTGGCAGACATAGAGCAGGTCATCCGATCCGAGAACGCAGGCGTTGGGCGCTCCGGCAACATACGCGAACTGGCGAGCACTTCCGTCGCGATCTATGGCCGTCAGCTGGCTGCGATAGCTTTCGACGATGACAATTCGGCCATCGGGCAGCACCGTCGGGCCCTCGGGCCAGCCAAGGCCGGTCGCGACAACCTCGACGGCCAGCTTTTCAACCTCGTTCATCGTGCGACCCCCAGAACGGCAGCCTAACAAGATTTGTCGGGTATAATCCAGCCTGGCGGTCTCCGGACCCGGCGAGTCAAAGATAGCTTGGCTGACGTGCGCGTTGCTGGGCCCCCTAGGTGTTTGATCCCAGGCTTTGATGGCGCATACTTTTCGTCCGAATCAAAGGATGCGCTATGGGCCAGGTTCTTCATGGGAGCGCCACGACGACAGAGGCG
>NZ_JAMYVF010000027.1:0-42286 GCF_040323735.1 Mesorhizobium sp. M0029 | reverse complement strand
AACCGCCCCCCCACACCCCCCCACCCGCGCCCCCCCCCCCCCCCCCCCCACCCCCCCCCCCATTTTCCCCCCCCCCCCCCCCCCCCCCCCGGGGCGGGGGCCAAGGGTGCTGTCGGCGCGCTGCGAGCGACATTCAATTTCGGCCATAAGGGGCGGGTCTATTCGGACCTGCCCCTTTTCGCTGTTGCCTTGGCTTGACCGGCTCTTGCCGTGTTAGCATCGAACCAACGAAACCAGCCCAAGGAAAGCATGAGCCCGTCCCCGCAACTGATTGCCGAATGGCCGCTGTCGCCGTCAGCGACACTCGGGTCCGCCGTGCGCTCCAAGGGGATCGAACGTGAAGTCAGAGCCCGGCTGCCATGGGCAGTCAGGAAGCACGTCAAGGCCGAGACGGGCCGCATCGCATTGCGAATGTCGAGATCCGAAGCGGAAGCGTTCAAGGCCGCCTCTGCCAGTATCTCCAAAACACTGGAGGGAGTGGAAGCGCTGCCTGTGCTTCCACGCGAGGTCGAGGATATCCTTACGATCTCTTCGCGCGAGCGCCACAAATGGCTCAAGGACGGTCGGCTGCAAAGCACCGGCACACGCACCGTCAAGATGCGTGGGCGATCAAAGTCTGTCACCTTCCACGTTTTCGACCCGCGCCACATCGAGGACGTCCTGGACCGCGATCTGGCAACCGTCTGGAGAGAGCAGGATGTCCAGGAGGTCGCCGAGAACAGGCGGCGCGGCGCGGGCAAGGCCGCGCTGACGCGCGCGGGAAAGGGCACCGGGCAGGCTCGCACTGCGAGGAACGCCCGGGACACGGATGGCCCGCCGCCCGGACTGAAGGGCTGGGATGCGTTCGAGGACGAAGGCCTGCTGCGATAATGATGCTGGCGCTTGCCCTTGTCCTTTGTGCGGGGCGAGCCTCAGCCTCAGCGCATCAATCCCGCTGCCCGCAGCGCGTCCTCGATGACCTTGGTAATCCCGCCAGCCGGACCGCCTGGCGGATTGACAGGCTCCGGGGCCGGATCGACACGGACGGCTCGCGGTTTTTCCTTCGGCGAGAAAGGCTGCAATGCAGTGCCTGAAGTGGCCTCGGCTTTCGCCGCGCGTCGTACCTCTGGCTTCGTCAGCCCCCAGAAACGGGCGATGTGGCGCGTCGAGGAAATCCCGACATCCAGCATGAACGGCCCTGCTTTGCCGAGAGCATTGTCGCCGGTCGCCTGCAATGGCGTGCCATGGCCCATGCCGGCAATGCTGTATGCCTCGACCACGTCGCGGCCTTTGCCATCGGACCAGACTTTTCGGCTCTGACCGTCGACCTTTTCCGTGCGTGTCGGCGCTTGAGCGAGGCCGTGCACGCCCTGCCATTGCGCCAGCACCGCGTCGGCATTGGAAGGCACCACTGTCGTATCGGCCGAGCCCTGCCAGACCGAAATCCTCGGCCACGGCCCCTTGTGCGGCGAAGCTTCCCGCAACAGACGCTGCAGGTCGGTTCTGGACGGTCCGCCATGGCCACGCATGCGGTCGAAGGCTTCGGGGATGGTCGAGGCGCTGCCATAGGCAAGCCCGGCAATGATCGCGCCACCGGCAAACACGTCCGGGTAGGTCGCCAGCATCACCGCCGCCATGGCGCCGCCGGCGGAAAGACCGGTGACGAATATCCGATTGCGGTCGAGACCGTGGGTGACCACCGCCGCCTCGATCATCTGGCGGATGGACAGCGCCTCGCCGCTGTCGCGGCTTATATCGCCCGGCACGAACCAGTTGAAGCAAAGATTGGCGTTGTTGGCGCGCTGCTGCTCGGGGAAAAGCACGGCAAAACCCTGCTCGTCGGCGAGCTCGGTCCAGCCGGAGCCATGATCGTACGCGGCGGCAGTCTGGGTACAGCCATGCAGCACCACGACCAGCGCCGCCTGCTTCGGCAGGTTTTCAGGAAGATAAAACCGCGCATGCAAGGCGCCGGGATTGGACCCGAACCCTGTCATCTCGGACAGGTGATCGTCCTTGCTCAGCCCTGCACCGGCTGGCCGGCCGCGCATCGCGCTCAGCCGGGCGATCGTATCGGATATGTCTCGCAAATCGGTATCCTTGCGCGCCGGAATGGGCAGACTCGTGCACACAACGCACACGCAGCAATATCGTTGCTGCACTGCACAATAACAAGCGGAGCGGTCGATTAAATGACCGATGGATCATAGAATCCGCTGCACGGCTTGTGACGGACGAACGCAATTTGGCCCGGCTGGCCTCTGGTCAGTCAGCCGGTCGAGGGCGGCAGGCGCTGGCTCACCAGCGCTGATGCACGTAGGGCTTGATGTTCTCGTCGTAGACCGCCTCCACCTTGGCCATCAACTCGGAGGACAACGGCGCAAGCTCCGCCGCTTCCGCATTGGAAACCGCCTGCGCCGGATTGCGGGCGCCGGGGATGACAACCGTCACCGCGTCGAACATCAGGATCCAGCGCAGCGCGAATTTCGCCATCGTGGTGTCGCCTGACACCAGCGGCCGCACCTTCTCGACCGCCGCTAGCCCGACCTCATAGGGCACGCCCGAAAACGTCTCGCCGACATCGAAGGCTTCGCCATTCCTGTTGAACAGGCGATGGTCGGTGGTCTCGAACTTGGTGTCCGCCTTGAACTTGCCTGACAGCAGGCCGCTGGCCAGCGGCACGCGGGCGATGATGGCGACGTCGTTCTTTTTCGCCTGGTCGAAGAACAGCTCGACCGGGCGCTGGCGGAAGGCGTTGAAGATGATCTGCACGCTGACGACGCCGGGATATTGCATCGCCTTCAGCGCCTCTTCGACACGCTCGACGCTGACGCCGTAATTGCGGATCTTGCCCTGCTCGGTGAGCTTGTCGAGACGCTCGAACACCTCCGGATGATAGTAGAGATCGGTCGGCGGGCAATGCAGCTGCACCAGGTCGAGCGTGTCGGTCTCGAGGTATTTCAGGCTGCGGTCGATCCAGCCGGTGAGGTTCTCGACGCTGTAGCCCTCGACCGTCTGCTTCGGCAGCCGCCGTCCGGCCTTGGTGGCGATGAACGGGCGCGCGCCGCCGCGTTCCTTCATCACCCGTGCGATCAGCTTTTCCGAACGGCCGTCGCCATAGACGTCGGCGGTGTCGAGGAAGCTGACGCCGGCATCAAGCGCGGCATGCAGGGCGGCGACCGCATCGTCTTCATTGACCTCGCCCCAGGCGGCGCCGATCGCCCAGGCGCCGAAGCCGATCTCGCTGACTGATCTGCCCGTACGGCCAAATTTCCGTGACTGCATTTTGCTTCCTGACTTGCGGCTTTGATGACGGTTCTGATTTCGGGAGCCTCATACCGCATGGCAACGCGATTGACATCCCTCTTCCTGGGATTTACCAGATCACAGGGTTGTATGACAACCCGGTAAGACTGCAACGATTTGGAGCCGGGAGGAACATGTCGCTGATGCGCGAACTCTATCTCGGCGGGGTCGCCGGATGAGCAGTCCGTCAACCGTGGTTTGCTCCCTAATCGTGAACAGCCTTGTTGCGCAGATCCTCGAAGCGGGCATAGCTTTTGGTCAGATGGCTGCGCATGGCGCGGCGCGCGGCATTGACGTCCCTGGCTTCGATTGCGCCGAGAATGGCGCGATGCTCGCGCTGCATGCGGTCGAGATATTTTTCCCGCTCGGCCTCCGTCATGCGGTCGAGCCGCGTCCAATGGCGCGGGACCATGGCGCTGCCGAACGTGTCGAACAGCCGGGTGAAATTCGGGTTCTGCGTCGCGGCGAGAATGGCGCGGTGGAAGCCGAAATCCTCTTCCGAGCCGGAGCCGCCGGCACGCACCGCCGCCTCCAGCGCGTCGAGCCGCGCGCTCATCTGTTGAAGCGCCGCCTCGCTGCGCCGTTGGGCAGCGAGGCCGGTCGCCTCCACCTCGATGCCCATGCGCAGTTCGAGCACGCGCAGCACCTCGTCGATCGATTCGAGATCGTCGGGCAGCACGGAAAACGTCTTCGGCGGCGGATCCTTGGCGACGAAGGCGCCGAGCCCCTGGCGCGTGGTAATCAGCCCGCGCGCACGCAGCGCCGCCAGCGCCTCGCGCACCACGGTGCGGCTGACGCCTGTGGCAGCAACAATCTCCTGCTCGGTCGGCAGCCGCTGCCCCGGCGCAAGGTCACCGGATTCGATCTGCGCAATCAGCGTGTTGACCAGACCCGTCCGCAGGTTGGGCGCCTGCGGTATGGCGTCGAAAGTCATGGGCTCCGCCATCGGTGGCACTCCGGTTCGATTCTTGTTCGAAGGCCGAATCTTATTCAAAGAATTGCATCGACGGGTGCCCGCCGCAAGGTGACGAAAGTTCGGCCCGCTGGCACGAGCCATGGGAGGATTGCATGAAAGAACGCATCGGCTTCATCGGCCTGGGCAGCATGGGCGCCGGCATGGCCGACAATCTGTTGCGCAAGGGCTGGCCGCTGACGGTCCATGTCCACCGCAGCCGCACCGCCGCAGACCGGCTGATCGCCGCCGGCGCCACCGAAGCGCCAAGCCCGCGCGAACTCGCCGCCGCCTGCGACATCGTGATCCTGTGCGTCACCGGTTCGCGCGAGGTCGAAGCGCTGATCAAGGGCGCGGACGGGCTTGCTGCGGCCAAGACGCCGCTGCTGATCATCGACTGCTCGACCTCCAACCCGTCATCGACGACAGCGCTTGCCGCCGACCTCGCGGAGCAAGACATAACGCTGATCGACGCGCCGCTGGCGCGCACGCCCAAGGAAGCCACCGAGGGCAAGCTCGACGTCATGGTCGGCGGTGCGGCCGAGATCGTCGCCCGCGCACGGCCGGTGCTGGAAGCCTTCGCTGCGCGTATCGTCCACACCGGCCCGACCGGCAGCGGCCACACCATGAAGCTGCTCAACAATTTCGTCTCGATGGGCTATTCCGCGATCTATTCGGAAGCGCTGAGCCTCGGCGCCAAGGCCGGGCTGACGCCCCAGGTCTTCAACAGCGTCATCTCCGGCAGCCGCATGGATTGCGGCTTCTACCAGGCCTTCTTCGATTTCGTCCTGAACCGCAACGAAAACGCCCAGCGCTTCGCCATCGCCAACGCGCTGAAGGACATGACCTACCTCGCCTCCTTCGCCCAAACCGCCGGCATCGCCAACCCGATCGGCGCCGCGGTGCGGAATGGATTTGCCACAGCCGTCACCACCGGGCACGGCGAGAAGTTCGTGCCGGCGCTGTCGGATATTGTGGCGGGGCTGAATGGGGTGTCGCTGGTGGAGGCGGCGAGGACCTGACGGGTCGGTGACGCGCAGATAGCAGAGAGAACTGTTCTCCGGCAGTGGTGGTTCGTTTGAATCTACCGCCTGTTCTCGATTTCATCCGCCACGGAGTTAATCGCAGCGGCGATGTCACGAAGGAAGGATGCATCGGCTGGAAGCTTGAACCCCTCGCCAGCCGCGTTTCCCGAGCCCGCATACTCCAAACTAGGCTCAGCTCCCCGGATATACTGAGCAAATACGCCAGTTGGGCGCTTCCCATTCACGACATACTCGCAATCGTCCGGCTTGGGCGCGATCCATCCTTGCTTTGTCTTCTTAGGCATCCTTTAGTCCTCTCCTTCTTGTAGTATCCATACTATCGGCTTCGCCTTCGCTTCGATCAGCGTCACGGCGTGCATAAAATTGTAGTGCACGAAATGCAATGCGACCGCGCTGGTGACGTGGAGCTTGGGATGATCGCGAGGCGGCCTAACTCTCTTCCAACGCGCCGATTCCGTTGTTCTCCTCGCACGTAAGGCACAATGCCAGTGTCAATCTTCCGCTTAAATTGGGTTTCGATCATCTTCCATTAGTCCGCAAAGCTCAACGACCACGTTCTTGTTGCTATCTTGGCCATCTTTAATTGGCGGTCGCGTATCTCTTCCATGCTCCATTTTTTATAGTCCGCAACCTCGTTGGTTATGGCGTAGCCTGATTGCTTCAAAACTTCCCGTTTCTCGGCAAATGAAGCGTTCCCAGCCTCACGATTTTGCGTCGCTCTTAAGAGGACCATGTTGCCTAGCATGCGCTGTGCGGCTTGGGCGGTCTCCTCATCTACCATCCATTGATTGTCGGGGTTTAGAGGCAGCACGTGTTCAAGCGTGATCTGGTCAGCCTCTTCGTTCGCCACAAATTCCGGCTGCGGATCCGCCTTTATCGTCTTGTCGATCGCCCGCAGGTAGTATCGGGCCAGATGAGGCCTTGAAACGCGAGCGCTGGCAAATGCCTCTTCAAACTGCGCGTCGGTCGGAACGTAACTCTTCATAGCGTCGCGCAATTCGCGTGCCTTCGTTATCCGTTTGGTGCCAACGTCTTGAGCCCGCAATGAGTACTGCGTGTCCAGCATGCCGCCTCTGCCACCATAGATTAAGAAACGCACTGACCAACTTACGAACAGCCGAAAGGCTTTTTCTGCCTCCGTCGGTTCAAAGTTGCGAGCCACCGCAAACAAAAGCGGCCGAATTTGTTGAACACGCAGGTGGGAAGCGATCGTCTCGACAGACTGACGAGTGCTAGCGCTGTAGTCGGCCCATTTAGCATGCCGTGACGACCACAGGGCCACATAGTCTTGGACGGCCAAGCTAGCGTCGCGCATGAACTGGAGCGTCTTTGTCTCGCCGGTAATTTCATCCTTTATTTGCGCCGCTAACTCTCTGTCTTTGGTGGGCCCGTGCGTTGTAACCCAATAGTGCCGAATGTAGGTGACAAGCCGTTCATTCTCGTCATCACCAAGCGTCTCAATCGCCGTTGTGATGACATTCCACATCATCTGAGCTTCGCCGAGGCGCGCGCCGGATTTACTGAAAAAGTAGTTCTTCAAGATGTCCGCTTGCGAAGCTCGAAGTCCCCGATCATTCAAGGTTTCAAAAATGCGATATGCGCCAATTTCATCCGCCACCCGGACTACAACCACAGCCGCACTGTTCTCTAGAAATTTTACCCAGCGCACGAGTGTGGCTGGCTGGTTCTCGTGTCTGATGGGCTTAAGCAGATCATCTATAAACTCATCCACAACAAAGGAGGCGCGTGCCAGTCGCTTGTTGGAGGGCCGCACAGCTTCCCGATCGCGCGCCTTTCCATCGAAATCAGCATCCATTGGGCCGGACAGAATTCTTTCCTTGAAGTAGTCGTTATCTTCAAGATTCAGCGTGATACGCGACTGCAGCTCTTCCGTCTCCATATCGACATTCCGAAGGAAGTCATTGTCCACGGCTCTCGCGCCCGCTTCTCTCTTTAATTGAGACAACCGGTCTCGAATTCGCGCTAGCAGAATCGTCGTCGTCGCCAAGCGCTGTTGCCCATCTGCAATAGATGGGATGGTCTTCGGCGGTTCGATGAGAACTAAGGTTCCCAAGAAATATTCATCGTCATCGCTGGTAATCGCTTCGTTGATATCTTGGAGTAGATTTTCAACATGACGATCTTCCCACGCGTATGACCGCTGATTTGGCGGCACCGTTAGGCGACCTTCGCGGAGCAGGCTGCCTATGCCCTTATTCTCGAACTGATACTTAGATGTCGCCATCGGGTCGATTCCTTCCTCTCACGAACGGTATGGGCCTCGACGCTTCCTCAAGTTCCCGGATCGCCGCTCTCCGCAACCGCTCACGTGCCCAGGCTGACATGGCCAGCCCGGCTATGCTTGCGGCTTCATCGAAGCCCGCCTTCTCATCTGGCGTGACCCGAAGCTCGATCCTTTCGGTTTTCATGGCGTACTCTCCATTTATCGCTCTAGCAAGCCAATTTGTACGGTGTTTGTACGGACATCTCAAATTGTTTTTATATTTGTACGGCGTTTGTCCGGACATTTTACGGTTGATTTCGCGGTTACGATGATGGTTCGCCTGTCAACCGACCGCCGAGGCCGACCGCTGGCCGCACCCCTCGATCCATGTCAAACCGCAAGATCAGTCGAGCGCGACATATCAGGCGGCGCCTATCTGGTGTCGCCACGCAGGACGAGACGATGAAGACGCCACTTGAAAACTACCATGCCCGGATGCAGCGGGTGCTGGACCACATAGACCGGCACCTGGACGACGATCTGGCCCTGGAAGCGTTGAGCGGCGTCGCGGCGTTCTCGAAATACCATTTCCACCGGCAGTTCACGTCAACCTTCGGGTTGTCCGTGCATCGCTATGTCCAACTCGCCCGCCTGAAGCGCGCTTCGTACCGGCTTGCCGAGAGCGACGCCCAAAGCGTCACGGACATAGCGATGGATGCCGGATACGACGCGCCGGATGCCTTCGCCCGCGCCTTTCGGCAACGGTTCGGACAATCGCCTTCGTCGTTCCGGAAGTCTCCCGACTGGGGGTCGTGGCTCATGGCCTTCGGGCCGCTCGAAAAAGCAAGGACCACGCTCATGCAGATAATCTTCGAACCCGCCGACGTGATGATCCGCGATGTGCCGCCGACGCCGGTGGCGATCATGGAGCATCGCGGCGACCGGGCGACGCTCCAGGACACCATCCAGCGCTTCATCGCCTGGCGCAAGGCGGCCGGCCTCTCGCCCGAGACAAGCCCGACCTTCAACATCTTCCGTTCCGAAAGGGAGCCGGCGAACCCGGCCGATTACAGCATGGATATTTGTGCCGGAACCGACCTGCCGGTAGAAGGCGGGCCGATCGAGGCCGCGCAGATGAAGGCCGGCGTGATCCCCGGCGGACGCTGCGCGGTGCTGCGCTACCCCGGCAACACCAACAATCTTGAGCCGGCAGCACTTTACCTCTATCGCGAATGGCTTCCGGCCAGCGGCGAGGAGGCGCGCGACTTTCCGGTGTATTGCCAGCGACACTTTTCGTCGAACGGACCGGTGCGCGAAGTGGTGCTTGAGCTGTTTCTGCCGTTGAAATAGCGCGGTGGGGTGGCGGCCTATCTCCGGCCCTGAGCTGGTGAGCCGACGACCGAGTGAAATCTGATATGGCGCTCCCCCACTCCGTCTCGGCTTCGCCGAGCCACCTCTACCCCCACATTCGTGGGGGAGAGGAAACCCAAGCTTTTGAAGGGCTGCGATCTCGGAGATTGGCATTTCCTCATCCCCCATGAAATGGGGGGTCCGAAGGACGGGCGAGACCGGTGGCTCGCCCCGGCAAGGTGGCTCGGCGAAGCCGAGACGGAGTGGGGGTCAGCGCCGCCATAGGCGATTGGCCCAGCGCGCGGACAAGGCAAGCTATCCCTAAGCCTGCCCGCGCACAGCCTTCCGCAACCGCGAATGCCGCACCGGAGACGCCACTTCCTGCACCGGCGCACCAGGCTCCGCAGCTTCCCCCTCATGCAACCCCACCCGCAGCGCAGCCCCCGCCAGGTGGTCGCGCATGGCGGCTTGTGCTCCTTCGGCGTCGCCGGCACGGATCGCTCTCAGGATGCGCTCATGTTCGCCGAGCGTGATGCGGGCCATGTCGTCCGACTTTTGCTGGTTGCCGGCGGCGAGAATGCTTTCGCGCACCCGCTCGGACACGAAGACCAGGAATTGGCCCATGTAGGAATTGCGCGTCGCCTCGGCGACGGTGCGGTGGAATTCGAGGTCGCTGCGCAGCCAGGCGACGCTGCCATAGGGCGCGGCGCGCATGCCGGACAGCGCATCGCCCATGGCTTTGAGATCGGCGTCGCTGCGCCGTTTTGCGGCAAGGGCCGCCGCCTGCACTTCGAGGATGCCACGCAGTTCGAACAGATTGCGAAACGAGTCGGCGCGCTGCAGCGTCTCATGGTCGATGGTCAGCACCGTCGGGTTGTTGCTCTCGACGACGAAGGCGCCGCGCCCCTGCTGCGACCAGATGCGGCCTTCCGAGCGCAGCCGCGCGATCGCCTCGCGCACCACGTTGCGGCTGACCCCGAAAGTGGTTGCCAGCGCCGCCTCGGTCGGCAGCTGGTCACCCGGCTTCAGCCGGCCTTGCGCGATCTCGCGCGAGATGGAACTGGCCACCAGAGTGGAGAGGTGTGGGCCGCGATTGACCTTGTCGAGTTTCAGCGTCATCGCTCACCTATAGTCGACGGCGGGTGCGGACGCCAGAATGCGGCCGTTGCTGAGAATGTGGCGCGGGTCGAATGCGTCCTTGATGCCGGCGGCGAGGTCGAGCGTCACCGGATCGATGCGTTCGAGGAACGCCTTCTGCTTGACCCGGCCGATGCCGTGCTCGGCGCTGATCGAGCCGCCATAGCGATCGACGACGGTGAAGATCTCGGCTTCCGCCTGCTCGAACAGATGTTCGATCGCCTCGGTGCCCATGCCTTCCGGCGGCACGACGTTGAGGTGGATGTTGCCGTCGCCGACATGGCCATAGGTGACGGCCAGGGCGTCGGGCCGGGCTTTCTCCAAGGCGGCCAGCGCATCGGTGACGAAATCGGCAAGCCTGGAGATCGGCACCGACACATCGGTGCGCAGGTAGCGCCCGCCCCTGCCCTGCCGCTCGACCATGATCTCGCGGTAGAGCCACAACCGCTCACCTTGAGCCCTGGTCGAAGCGATGACGCCGTCCTCGACGATGTCCTCGACGCTGCCGAGAAACCCCAGCAGCATATTGGAGAGGTCGATCAGCCCGCCCGACGACACCTCGATCAGCACATAGACGGGATAGGGCTGGCTGAGCGGATCGGGAAAATCCTGGCCTTCGCGCATGGTGATCTCGATGCCGCCGCGCAGGATCAGTTCGAAGGCGGTGAGCAAATCGCTGCAATCGCGCCGCGCCCTTGCATAGAGTGCCATCGCGTCCTCGACGGAGCGCAGGCCAACCAGCGCGGTTTCGATCTGCGTCGGCTTGGGGAATAGTTTCAGCGCCGCCGCGGTGACGATGCCTAGCGTGCCCTCCGAGCCGATGAAGATCTGCTTCAGATCATAGCCGCGGTTGTCCTTGCGCAGCACTTTCAGCCCGTTCCAGATGCGGCCGTCGGCCAGCACCACTTCGAGGCCAAGCACCAGGTCGCGCGTCATGCCGTAGCGCAGCACGTTGAAGCCGCCGGCATTGGTGGCGACATTGCCGCCGATGCGGCAGCTGCCTTGCGCGCCGAAGGTGATCGGCAGCAGGCAGTCGCTCGCTTCGGCCGCGCGCTTGGCGTCCTCGAGGATGCAGCCGGCCTCGACCACCATGGCAAAGTCGATCGGGCTGATCGAACGGATACGGTTCATGCGCTCCAGCGAGATGACGATCTCGCCGCCATCCGCCGCCACTGCGGCGCCGACGAGGCCGCTCAACCCGCCTTGCGGCACCACCGGGATGCGCTCGGCATGGCAGAACCGCATCAGCGCCGACATTTCATCCACCGAGGAGGGCCGCGCCACCGCCAGCGGCCGGCCGAAATGGTCGCCCGACCAGTCGCGGCTGTAGCGCTCCAGATCCACTTCCTCGGTCAGCAGCCCGCCATTCGGCAGCAGGCCGGCCAGGGCTGCGATCTGCGATGCGGAGGTTGGCGGCACGGCATTCATGGATTGGCTCTGGGCCCCTCGGCAAAACGACTGGACAAATACCGACGTTGTCGTGTTATCATACAACCCTGATTGAGAACATCAAGCGAGGCCATCTTGCCGCCAAGCGTGCGATGTGGATGATCAGACCCGCAAATCACAGAATTCGGAGGACTTCCAAAATGAGCGACGCCCCGGGCTTTCGCTATATGCACACCATGATCAGGGTGCTCGACCTCGACAAGTCGATCGCCTTTTACACCGAGGTGCTCGGCATGACCCTGCTGCGCCGCGACGACTACCCCGGCGGCAAGTTCACCAACGCCTTTGTCGGCTACGGTCCCGAGGACAAGGAAGCCGTCGTCGAGCTGACGCTGAACTGGGGCCGCGAGGAACCCTATGAGATCGGCACCGGCTTCGGCCATCTGGCGCTCGGCGTCAACGATATCTACGCCGTCTGCGCCGAACTGGAAAAGCGCGGCGCCAAGATCCCGCGCAAGCCCGGCCCGATGCAGCACGGCACCACCCACATCGCTTTCGTCGAAGACCCCGACGGCTACAAGATCGAGCTGATCGGCCTCGACACGATGTGATCCGATCGGGCCGGACCGCATCGGCCTCGCGCCGATGCGGTCCCGTCCTGTCCGCGCTTGCCCGGGAGGCGGGATCACTTGATGACCGCGATCTTGCTGCGGTCGATGGTGATGGCGACGGCGGCAATGAGCACCGCGCCGAACACCATGTTTTCCAGGAAAATATTGACGCCGACGAAGGTCATGCCGATGCGCACGATCGAGATGATCAGCGCGCCGACCGCCGTGCGGGCAACGCCGCCGAGCCCGCCGGTGATCGCCGTGCCGCCGACGATGACGGCGGCGATGGCCGGCAGCAGCAGCTGGTTGGCCAGCACCGGCGAACCGCTCGACAGCCTGGCTGCCAGCACGATGCCGGCGATGGCCGCGAGCATACCCGACGCGGCAAAGGCGATGATCTTGGTGCGGTCGACATTGATGCCCGCGGCCCACGCCGCCGGCTCGCCGGCGCCGACCGCGATCGCCTGGCGGCCGAAGCGTGTGTAGCGCAGCGCCAGAAAGGCGGCGATGCCGATGACCGCCGAAATCAGCACCACCACCGGAATGCCGATGATGGTGGCGTTGATCCACGCCGTGTTTTCGCGACCAGCCTCCTCGATGGTGATGGCGCGGCCATTGGAGACCCAGAGCGCCAGGCCGGTGACCACGCCGCCGGTGGCGAGTGTCGCGACGAAGGACGGCACGCGCAGCTTGACATGGACGACACCGCTCAACACGCCGAAGGCGAGCCCCGACAGGATCGCCACCGGAAAGGCGGCGAGGCCGAGCGACGGCAGCAATTGCGCCAGGATGACGCTGGCTAGTGACGCCACCGCCTGGATCGACAAATCGATGCCGCCGAGCAGAATGGCGAAGGTGACGCCGGTCGCCAGGATGAACAGCACGGAGGTGTTGGCAAACAAAAGCGCCACGGTTTCGCCGGTGAGGAAGCCGGGCGCGGCGATCTCGATGATCAGCAGCAGGCCGACCAGCAGGATCAGCGGAATGGCGCCTTGCGTCCACTTGCCCTCGAAAACCTGCCTGATGGAGAACGCCTCATTCATCGGTTCACACCATTGCCCTGAGAAGATCGACCTGGTTCGGCTTGTTGCCCGGACTGGCATCGAAGCGCGCGGTGATTGCACCGTCGCGCATCACCAGCACCTGGTGCGACAGACCGATCGTTTCCTCCAGCGTGTCGGAAATCAAAAGGATCGCCACGCCTTGCGCCGAGAGATCGCGCACCAATTCGTAGACCTCCTCCTTGGCGCCGACATCGAGGCCGCGTGTGGGATGGTCGAGCACCAGGATGCGCGAGCCCGCCGTCATCCAGCGCGCCAGCACCACCTTCTGCTGGTTGCCGCCGCTGAGCTTGCGGCAGGCGGCATCGGGACCGGGCGCCTTGATGCGCAGCCGCTTGATCCAGTCGGCGGCAAGCCGGCGCTCCTTGCCATAGTCGATGGCGCCATGGCGCATGACGCTGGAGAGATCGGCCAGCGAAATGTTCTCCGCGATCGACAGGAACATCACCAGCCCTTCGAGCCGGCGCTCGCGCGGGACATAGCCGATGCCCTTGCGCACTGCCGGCTCCGGCGAGGAGAAGCGCACGGCATCGCCGGCGATTTTCATCTCGCCGGCATCATGCTGGACGAAGCCGCCAACGGTGCGCGTCACCTCCTCGCGGCCGGAGCCGACGACGCCGGCAATGCCGACGATCTCGCCCGCCCGGATCGAGAGATCGACGCCGTGATAGAAACCGTTGGCGCCAAGGCCCTTGGCCTCGACCATCACGGTGTCGCGCGGCGCCAGCTGGCGGGCCTCGCGGTAATATTCGGCCTGCAGGCCGCGCCCGACCATGATCTCGTGCAGCTCCGGCGCGGTGACTTCGGCTGCACGGTGCTCGGCGACGACGGCGCCGTCCTTCATCGTGTAGACACGGTCGGAGATGTTGAGCACCTCGTCGAGGCGGTGCGAGACGAACACAAAACTGGCGCGGGATTTAAGCGAGCGCACCCGCGCGAACAGCACCTCGATATCAGCGGCGTTGAGCACCGAGGTCGGCTCGTCGAGCAGGATGAGCAACTGCCGCTCGACCACTTCCTCCAGGGTCAGCGCCTTGGCGAGCTCGACCATCTGGCGTGCGGCGAAGGTGAGTTCGGAGGTGCGCGCGGTGACGTCGATGTCGATGCCGATCTTGGCCAGTTGCCGACGCGCCGCCGCGTTCATGGCGCGCCAGTTGACCAGGCCGAAACGGGTGAAGCGGTCCTCTTCGCCGAGATAGATGTTTTCGGCGACCGTCAGGTTGAGCACCAGCGACTGTTCCTGGAACACCATGCCGATGCCGTGCCTGGCCGCATCACGGGCGTTGCGCATGCGCAGCTGTTCGCCGTCCAGCGTGAGCGAGCCGCCATCCGGCCGGTAGCCGCCGGCCAGCACCCGCATCAGCGTCGACTTGCCGGCGCCGTTCTCGCCGATCA
The DNA here is from genome assembly GCF_040323735.1 of Mesorhizobium sp. M0029. NCBI lineage: Bacteria > Pseudomonadati > Pseudomonadota > Alphaproteobacteria > Hyphomicrobiales > Phyllobacteriaceae > Mesorhizobium > Mesorhizobium sp. M0029. The sequence goes on along the minus strand of NZ_JAMYVF010000027.1, from coordinate 27,839 downwards.
GCCCGACCACCTCGTTGGGCCGCACTTGGATGGAGACGTCGTGCAAGGCCTGAACGCCGGGGAAATTCTTGATGATGTTGGACGCCTGCAGCATGGCGCTCACTTCACGATTTTCAGGCGGACGCGATCGAGCGACAGCGCCACCGCGGCGATGATCATCAGCCCCTGCACCGTCTGCTGGATATAGGGCGATATGCCGAGCAGGATCATGCCATTGGCAAGCACGGTGACGATCAAAACGCCGATCAGCGTGTTGACGACGCCGCCCTCGCCGCCGGTCAAAGCGGTGCCGCCGACGACCACTGCGGTGACCGCTGCAAACAGCCTGCCGTCGCCGATCACGGCGTGCGACTGGCCGAGCTGTGCCGCGGCAAGCACGCCGGCAATGCCGAAGAAGAACCCGGCCAGCGCAAAAGCGGTGATGCGCACGCGCACCACATTGACGCCGGAGAGCTTGGCGACATCCTCATCGCCGCCGATCGCCAATATGTGGCGGCCGAGCTTGGTGTGATACTGGATGACGGTGGCGAGCAGGAAGGCGCCGAACGCAACCCAGACCGCCACCGGCAGGCCGAGGAAACGGTGCAAGGCCAGGTCGCGGATCGAGGCGTCGTTCAGCTTGATGGCCGTGCCGCCCAGCATATAGACCGACAGGCCGAGGCCGATGAACCACATGCCGAGCGTGCCCATGAAGGACGGGATGCGCAGCATGGTCTGGACGAGACCGCTGACGAAGCCCACGGCGGTGGCGGCGGCGATGGCAGCGAGCACCGCCCACCAGCCATAGTCGTTGCCGTTGCCGTCATTGGCGGCGAGCAGAACAAGCACCATCGCCGCGACCGAAAGCGTGCCTTCGACTGCAAGGTCGATGCTGCCCATCAGGATGATGAAGGTCAGCCCCATCGCCAAGGTCAGCGGCACGGCGGCGGAATTCGCAAGCCGCACCAGATTGCGCAGCTCGATGAAATTGGGATTGGCAATGGCGATGAGTACGCAGAGTACAATCAGCACCGCCAGCGGCGCCAGGCTGCGCCAGCGCCTGCCGCCCAGGAATGTCGCGATGCGGCCGGGGAACGGTGTCATGGGCGTCGTCGTCCGCTCGATGTCCGAAACGGACTTCAGGGGTTCTGTATGGATTGTCAAGAAACCGCTTCCCGTCTGCTGGTGACAGCCGTCGCGACAAGGGGATCGCGACGGCTGCGGGAGGAAGCGGGCCGCCAGGGAGTTGCAGCCCACTCCGATGGATCAGGTGCGGATTGCTCCGGTGACCCGGCCCCACAGATCGTTCCAGTCGATCTCGGGCTTCGCATCGACATTGGTCTTGTAATATTCCTCGACATTGTCGTGCGAGATCAGCACCGCCTTGCCGTAGAACTCGCGGTGCTCCGGGGGCTCCTTGGTCGGGTCGAACTTGCCGATCTTGGCGTTGTAGCCGATGGCTAGGCCCATGCCGCCCTGCCAGAACGGATCCGAAGTGACCGTGCAGGCGAACTCGCCGGTGCGCACCGCATCGACCGCCGTCTTGATGCCGTCGACGCCGACGATCGGCACCTTGCCGGCGAGATTTTCGGCACGCAGCGCTTCCAGAGCGCCCGAGCCCATATCGTCATTGGCCGCCCAGATGCCCTTGATGTCGTCGCCGAAGCGGGTGAGCAGATTGCCCATCAGGTCGAAGGCTTCGGTCGACTTCCAGTTGGCGACCTGGAAGTCGAGCAGCTTGATGTCCGGGTTGGCAGCAAGAGCTGCGTCGAGGCCCTTCTTGCGCTCGATCGCCGCCGTGGTCGAGATCAGGCCGCCGAGCGCTACGATGCCGCCCTTGCCGCCAATGGTCTTGAACAGGATCTCGGCGATGGTCTTGCCGCTGTCGATGCCGTCGAACTCGATATGCGAGACATAGTTCGGGTTGAAATCCTTCGGGTGCAGATCCCCAGGCTTGTTCCACTGCGTCACCACATAGGCGCCGGCCTTGGCGCAGGCCTCGACGATCGGGCGCGCATCGGGCGTGTCGTTGGGATCGGAATTCAGCACCATGTTGCCGCCGGTCTTGGCCAGCATCGCCTTGATGTCGGCAATGCCCTTCTCGCTGTTGCCTTCCGAAACCAGCGTGACGTGTTCCAGCCCGGCCCATTTGGCATACGCTTCGGCGCCGGTCTTCCACACCGCGTGATAGGGGTTGGACAGCGAGCGGATCGACGTCACCAGCGTCGGCTTGTCCTGCGCGCGCAGCACGCTCGGCATGGCGAGTGCCGCCACGCCGGCGGTGGCGCCCATCATCAGCGTGCGCCGGTTGACCGCAAAATTCTTCGTGTCGTTCATACCTCGAAACCTCCCGATTGAATTCTGTTCCGCCCGGCATCTTGCGCAGGGAGCGCGGCCGGGACCTCCTGGTGAGGATCGTCAAGCTCCTCCACTTGTACGACAACCCTTCAACACGATAACCATACCCTTTCTCTTGACGTGGCACAAGCGACTTGAGATCGTCGCGCGCAAGAGGAAGGGGCGGTGATTTTCATCGCCCGCCGGAGCATGATCCCTAGAAGTGGGAACCGGTTTTCTCGGACAAATCGGGAAACCGTTTTGTCCGGAGATCATGCTCCAACAAAGAGAACCCGGGAGTGGAAATGACGGATTACATCATTGTCGGCGGCGGTTCGGCTGGCTGCATTCTGGCCGCCCGGCTGAGCGAGGACCCGGACGTGTCCGTCGTGCTGCTCGAGGCCGGTCCGCCCGACACCGACCGCTACATCCATTTGCCGGTCGGCTTCTTCAAGATGACGTCGGGGCCGCTGATCTGGGGTTATGACACCGCGCCCGGCAAGGAGATCGACGGCCGCACCATGGTCTATCCGCAGGCGCGTGTGCTCGGCGGCGGCTCCTCGATCAACGCCCAGGTGTTCACCCGTGGTTGCCCGCAGGACTACGATGGCTGGGCGACCGACGATGGCTGTGCCGGCTGGAGCTATGCCGACGTGCTGCCCTACTTCGTCCGCTCCGAGGGCAACGACACTTTTGCCGATGCGCAGCACGGCACTGACGGCCCGCTCGGCGTCTCCAGCGGCGCGCCGCATCCGCTGACCCGCATCTTCGTCAAGGCCGCGCAGCAGGCGGGCCTTCCTTTCCGCGCCGACTTCAACGCCGGTGAGCAGGCGGGCGCCGGCTTCTACCAGACGACGACGCGTCGGGGGAAACGCTCGAGCACGGCGGTCGCCTATCTGAAGCCGGCGCTCGGCCGCAAGAATCTGACGCTACGCACCGACGCCTCGGTCAGCCGCATCGTGGTCGAGAACGGCCGCGCCATCGGTGTAGAGATCATCGTCAATGGCCGCACCGAACTGCTCCGCGCCGAGCGCGAAGTCATCGTCGCCGCCGGCGCCATCGGCTCGCCGAAATTGCTGATGCTGTCCGGCATCGGCCCGGCCGTGCATCTCGGCCAGCACGGCATCAAGGTGGTCCACGATTCCAAAAACGTCGGCCAGAATCTGCACGATCACATGGACGTCGATGTCGTCGCCGAGCTCAACGGACCGCACGGCATCGACCGTTACAAGAAGAAGCGCTGGCAAGCGGTCGCCGGTCTTGAATATGCGCTGTTCGGCAAGGGGCCGGTGGCCTCCAACATTGTAGAGGCCGGCGGCTTCTGGTGGGGCGACCGCGCGGAGAAGACGCCGGACATCCAGTTCCATTTCCTGCCCGGCGCCGGCGTTGAGGAAGGCATCGGCTCGGTTCCCGGCGGCAATGGCTGCACGCTGAACTCCTACCATGTGCGCCCGCGTTCGCGCGGCAGCGTCACGCTCAAGTCCGCGGACCTGCGCGATGCGCCCATCATCGACCCCAACCCGTTCGCCGAGCGCTATGATCTCGAACGCGCCATCGACGGCATCGAGATCAGCCGCGAAATCCTGTCGCAGCCAGCCTTCGCCAGATACATCAGCCGCGAGCATCTGCCCGGCAAGGCGATGCAGGGGCGCTCAGCACTCGAAGCCTTCGCCCGAGAACATGGCCGCAGCGCCTATCACCCAGTCGGCACCTGCCGGATGGGCGGCGATGCCGACAGCGTCGTCGATCCCGAGCTGCGCGTGCGCGGTCTGCAAGGCCTGCGTGTCTGCGACAGCTCGGTCATGCCAAGCATCGTGTCCTCCAACACCAACGCCGCCGTGGTCATGATTGCGGAGAAGGCTGCGGATCTGATTGCGGGGCGAACGCTGCCGGTGGCGTAAGCAGGACAATCGCATGTGGTGGCGCCACGCGATTGCCCTGCCTTGAGCACCTGTCGCTGAGCGCATAGCACTCGAACCGCACTAAAAACGACAGCCTCCCGCAGCGCCTTCAACCGACGCTTGCGCAATCCACCAACCGACCGGAAACCCCCGGTTGCGGGCTCGTTGCCGACGCCTGCGCGGGGATGTGAAAGCGCTTTTGCGCCAGTTCCGCGATCACACCATATGAACCGATCCAAGCTCTGCTAGCTTGTGGGCGTGGGACTTGTCCCGCTTTGGCCGGTGCTTCAGGCAACCCCATCCCAACCCCCCGCCCCCTGCGGTACCGGCCATCCCCTCCCCCTTTTGGCGGGCTTCTCGACCTGCCATCCTCAGCCGTCCCTGCCAACTTCGAGGTCGACGAAGAGGCTTGATGCGTTGCATGCAAATCCAAACCATCGGGCAGCGTATCGAGGAATTTCACATCGGCTGTCTGGACGACCTCCTGAAAGGCGACCAGATCCGGGTCGAGCCGCCTCAGCTCCCGGTTGATGGCCGCCAGGCGCTCCGGTTCGCCTTCCGTGTTGCAGACATTGAGAGTAACGACGCGTAAGCGCATCAACGAACCACCGCCGCGATGCGTTCCAACGTGGTGCGCGAAACGGCTCGGCCATCGGCGCGGTTCGGCTTGCCAAATTCCGCCATGCCGCCCATACACGGCTTGAACAACCGCCCCGAGGGTCCGCGCCCATTTTGCCAAAGGATACTCTCCGATGTCTGTGACGCCGTCCCCCTGGTCAAAGCCGTGACGGCCTCCCTCGCAAGCCTGGGCTGGACGGATTTCTTCGGCGACCAGCTTGAAGCCGATGAGGCAGACCTCGTCCCGACGCGGATCGCCTCGGTGCACCGCGACCGCTTGGCCGGCCTGTCCCGGGCAGGGCCAGTGGATCTGACGCTGCCGGCCAATGCCAACACCGGCGAATACGCCGTCGGCGACTGGGTGCTGGTCGAACCCCATACGCATCTGCTGTGCCGCCGCCTGACCCGCAAGACGGTGCTGGAGCGCCGCACGCAGGGCGGCAGGATCCCGCAGCTGGCCGCGGCCAATGTCGACACGCTGTTCATCGTGACGTCCTGCAATGCCGATTTCAACATCGCCCGGCTCGAGCGCTATCTCGCGCTGGCCAACGAGGCCGGAACGACGCCGGTGATCCTGCTGACCAAGGCCGACACGGCTGATGATGCCGAGGCTTACCAAAGCCAGGCCGCCGCCCTGCAGCGTGGACTGGCCGTGGTGATGCTGAACCCGCGCGTCGCCGATGCCGCAGCGGCGCTTGCTCCCTGGTGTGGCGCAGGGCAGACGGTGGCGCTGGTCGGCTCCTCCGGGGTCGGCAAATCGACGCTGGTCAACACGCTGGCCGGATCGGCGCAGCAATCGCCGCAACAGACGGCGGGCATTCGCGAGCACGATGCCAAGGGTCGCCACACTACCACAGCCAGATCGCTGCACGCCATTGCCGGCGGCGGCTGGGTGATCGACACGCCGGGCATGCGCACGCTGCATGTCAGCGACGTCGCATCCGGCATCGACACGCTGTTTGCCGAAATCACCGAGCTCGCACCGCTGTGCAAGTTCCGCGACTGCACCCATGTCCACGAACCGGGCTGCGCGGTGCAGGCTGCGTTGAAGGCGGGTACGCTCGACCCTGAGCGCCTTGCCCGCTGGCGCAAGCTGTCGGAGGAAAACCAGGGCAACACGCCGGTTCAGAGCGGCCCGCGCGGCAACAAATCTCCTGCCGCGCGCCCGAAGCGGCGTTGAACATCCGGAAAATTCCAGCGAGAGAAATTGGAGGCCTGGCCATGTGCCGGGCCTCCGTGCTTTCACTCTCCCCGCATCGTCGCCTGGAATGTCGGCAGGTGCTTCTGCTGCGCCTCCAGCATGCGCTCGCGGTAGACGCCGTAGATGACGTCGGTGTCGTGCAGCGTCACGCCGGCAATGGTCGGCGAGGCGAAGACCGGCAGTTCGATGCCGCGCTTGGCGAGCTGCTCGGCCGTGCGCGCGATCAGCTCATGCGCCAGGATCATGGCAAGCACCGTCGATGAGCCCGACACCGGCCGGCTCCAGCCCTCGACCGGCACGATGGCGTCCTCGATCGGCGAACAGGTGTCGATGACGAGGTCGGCGGCATCCGCCAGCCGCTTGCCGGAGGAGTGCGTCGCCGGCTTGTCCAGATTGTTCTTGCTGGTGACCGCGACGACGAAGATGCCGCGCTTCCTGGCGTAGAGCGCGGTGTCGATGCCCGACGAGTTGCGGCCGCTATGGCCGAAGATGATGATGGAATCGCCCTTGTTGAGCGGCTGGTGGTCGAGGAATTTTTCGGCGTATCTTTCCGTACGCTCCAGCCACAAAAGCTCGCGCACGCCGCCGGCGCCGAGCACATTGTGCCACATCACGCGCGGGTCGGTCAGCGGGTTGAAGCCGACATAGCTGCCATAGCGCGGAAACACTTCCTGCACCGGCAGCACCGAATGGCCGGAGCCATAGAGATGCACCAGCCCGCCGCCCTCGAGGGAGTCGGCAAAGCGGCTGGCGGCCTGGCCAAAGGCCTCTTCATTGGCTTTCGCAGCCTGGTCGATGAGGGCGGCGAGACGGTGGATGTAGAGATCGGACACGTGGGTACTCCTGTTTGCTGTGTCGGTCTGGAATGGATCAGCTTCTCGGGTTCAGTGGCACGCGTCCGGCGCGCAGCGTCGAGCGGATTTCGTAGCGGTCGCCGCGCATGATCGAGACGGTGAATTCGAACGGGCCGCGCTCGTCGGTGGTGATGCGTTCGACGACGAAGGCCGGGCTGCCGACGGCGAGGTCGAGCAGTTCGGCGTCCGCCGCGCCGACCGCGCCGACCCGGTAGTTCTCCCGCGCGGCCACCGGCACGATCCCGTAATGGCGCTCCAGCGCCTCGTAGAGCGAGCCCTGCAGCAGGCCGGCGTCGAGGAAGCCCGGCACGCGCACCGCCGACAGCTGCGCCGTCTGGATGCCGATCGGCTCGTTGTTGCCGAGCCGCAGCCTGCGAATGCGCACCACCGGATCGCCCTCTTCGATCTCCAGCGCGCCGGCAGCCGCCGCGTTGGCGGTGGTCAGGCTGCAGTCGAGCAGACGCGAGCCCGCGACCACGCCCATATTGCCCATCTCCTGGGTAAAGCTGGTCAGCTCACGCGTGCCGGCGACCAGCGTGGTCGAGCGCACGAACGTGCCGCGGCCATGTTCGCGCCTGAGCAGCCCGGCCTCCTCGAGATTGCGCAGCGCGTGGCGCAGCGTGATACGGCTGACGCCGAACAGGGCGCACAGCCTGTCCTCCGCCGGGATCTGGTCGCCCGTTGCCCATTCGCCGCTCTTGACGATGGCGCGGATCGCCTCTTCGACCTGATACCAGAGCGGCTCCGGCCGTCTGCGGTCCGGCTGCTGAAAGCTTGCTTCGCTCATCGCACCTGCCTCCACCCTTGCCCAACGGCGCCGGCCAGCGCCGCGCCGACCAGACCGGCGCGGGGACCGAACTTTCCAGCCTTGACGTCGATGCCGCGCAGATGCGGCGGCAGTTGACGTCGCAGCGCCGCAAGCAGCGGCGGCCGGATCACATCCAGCGCGTCCGCCAAACCACCCGAAATCAGCACCGCTTGCGGATCGAGCAGCGCGACAGCGCCTGCAAGCGCGGTGCCGAGCTGTCGCGCCGGCAGTTCAAGCAAGGTGAGTGCAGCCAGCTCGCCGGCCTGGGCAGCGGCGATCAGTTGGCGGCCGTCGGCAAGGCCGATCTGTCCGGCAAGGCCATCGAGCGCCCGGCCCGACGCGACGCGCTCCAGCCAGCCGCTGCGCTCCTCGCCATGATCTTTGACGTCGGCGCAGGCCCAGCCGAACGAGCAGGCGCCGCCATGCGCGCCGGCAACGATGCGGCCATTGGCCAGCACCGCCGAACCGATGCCGGTGCCGATGGCGAGCAGGATCGCATCCGGCATGTTTTTCGCACTGCCTTCGACAGCCTCCGCCAGCAGCGCAATCTGTGCGTCATTGCCGAGCGCTACGCGCAGTTTGGGAAACAGCGTCTGGATGTCGACGCCGTCGAGGAACGGCAGGTTGGGGATCCAGCGGCAGATTGAGCCCTCGACCAGACCCGGCACCGCGATGCCAAGCGCTGAGACCGGCCCGGCCTCAGCGCACAGCGCGTCGATGCGCGCAATGAAGGCACCAAGGGTTGCCGGCGCCGGCTCGCTGCCCAGCGCCTCCAACGCACCGACATCGCCCGTAGATACGGCGGCGCGCAGATTGGTGGCGCCGAGATCGATGGCGAGTACCCGCCTCATCGACCGGACCCTTTGCCGAAGGGGAGCGAGAACAGGCCGCTGCCGGCATTCCACGAATGCGACGCCGCCGCGAAGGCCTGCGCATGGCGCGTGGCACGCAGGCAGCCGCGCAGCCGGTAGAGCGAACTGTAATAGTCGACATAGGGGAAGCTGCTCAGGCCGCGCGCCAGCTCATACTCCATGACCGCGTCGCGCCAGGCCTCGAACCCGTCGCTGACATCGACGAGATGCTCGGGCCGGAAGCCGTCATCGTCCTCCCAGTTCTCGCCGAACAGCAGCAGTTGCGGCGTGTGCGCCGGATGGTCGCTGGCAACGGTCGGCAGTCCGGCGAAGAAGATACCGGTCTTCGTCAAATGCGCGGCGGCGCGATGGTCCTTGTGCCAGCTGCCGTGCCAATGGGTGATGACGATCTCGGGTTTCAGCTCGCGAATGATGTCGGCCACTTCGAGCGCCGTCTGATCGTCTGTGGGCAGGAAGCCGTCGCGGAGGCCAAAGCTACGCATGGCGACGCCGAGCCGCTCCGCCGCGCTGCCCGCTTCCTCTTCCTTCTGCACGCAATAATGCGCGGGAACCAGGTACGGATGGCCCTGCTCACCCATGGTCAGATGCAGGAAGGTCACCGTGGCGCCGCGCTTGACGGCAGCGGCCGCCAGCGGCCCGGCCATCACCTCGGCATCGAAGGCGTGCGCGCCGACCACCAGGATCGATTTCGCCGCATAAATCCTGTCTTCGATCATTTCATGCCCCCTCCGGTACCGACGCCTTCGCGAATCTGGCGCGCCAGCAGACAATACATGATCAGGATGGGCGCCATGGATATCGCCAGCGAGGCGAACACCAGGCCCCAGTCGGTGCGGAACTGGCCGACGAAGACGCTGATCGCCAGCGGCACCGTCTTGTAGCGGTCGTCGAAGATGAAGATCAGCGGGAAGAAGAAATCGTTCCACACCGCGATCGCGGTGAAGATGGCCACGATCGACACCGCCGGCTTGACCATCGGCAGGATGATCTGGAACAGGATGCGCACCTCGCCGGCGCCGTCCATGCGCGCCGCCTCGTCCAACTCGGAGGGCAAGACGCGCATGAAATTGGCGAAGATGAAGACGGCGAAGGGAATGCGGACCGCCGAATAGACCAGGATCAGCCCGGTCAGCGAATCCAGCAGGCCGAGATTGCGCATCAGCGTGAACAGTTCGACCGAGGCCAACCGGATCGGCAGCATGATGCCGGACAGGAACAGGCCGAGCATGATGGCATTCCAGCCGAGTCTGTATCGGCTGAGCGGATAGGCGGCCATCGCCGAGACGACGATGGTGAGGATGACCGCGCCGCCGGTGACGATCAGGCTGTTGATGAAATTCTGGCCGAGATCGGCGCGCGTCCAGGCGTTGACGAAATTATCGAAGGCAAAGCTTTGCGGCAGGCCGAGCCTGTTGTCGTAGATCTCGGCCGTGGTCTTGAAACAGGAGACGACAAGGATGTAGAGCGGCAACAGCACAGCCGCCGTCCAAACGACCAGCACCGTCCAGCCGGGCAGCCGCGCCAGCTGCCGAGAGATGGCCGGTCTTTGCGAAATCGCCAGCGCGCTCATAGCTGCACCGTGCGGCGGTCGAAGAAGCGCAGCATCATGAGCGTGCCGATGCTGAGGATCAAGAACAGCACGGTGCCGAGCGCCAAAGCCAGACCGATATCGGTGATGCCGACAGCGCCTTCCGCGCCGAAGGCCAGCCGGTAGAAGTAGGTCACCAGCGTGTCGGTCGAATAGCTCGGATTGCCCTGCACGCCCTGCATGACATAGACGATGTCGAACTGGTTGAAGGTGTTGATGAACGACAGCGTCGTCAGCGTGCCCAGCGCCGGCATCAGCAGCGGCAGCGCGATCGAGAACAGCATGCGCGCATTGCCGGCGCCGTCAAGTTTTGCCGCCTCGAAAATCTGGCCGGAAATCTGCCGCAGACCTGCCGTGTAGATCAGCACCGGCAGGCCCATCCAGTTCCAGGCATCGACGGCGATCAGCATGGCGAGCGCGGTGTGGCTGTTGCCGAGCACGGTCAGGCTGCCCTGGTGCAGGCCAAGCCCGTTCAGCGCCCATTCGACGACGCCGCCCGGTGCCAAAAGCAACCGCCACAGCGCGCCGACGATGACCGGGCTCAGCACCGCCGGAAAGAAGAACACCGACTGGAAGAACGCAGCACCCCTGTCGCGCAGGAACAGCAGCCAGGCGAACAAAAGCCCGATTCCGTTCTGGAACAGCATGATGCCGAAGAACCAGGCGGTGTTGTGCCACAGCGCGCCGTAGAGCCGCGCGCCGCTGGGGAAAACGAACAGCCTTGAGAAATTCGACAGGCCGGCGAACTCGACCATGCGCAGCCCCTTCCAGACGAAGAAGCTGCCCCACAGCGACATCCCCAGGGGATAGAGGACGAACAGCGCATAGACCGCCAGCGCCGGCAGGATGAACAGCACGGCCATGCGCTGCTGCGTGCGGCGAAGGCTGCTGGTGCGGCGAAGGGTGCTCATGCGCTTTTCTGGTCCGTGAGAGGCCGGCCGCTTTTGCGACCGGCCGCGCCTACTGCTTCGGCTTGAACCAGGTGGCGACCGCGGCCTGCATGTCGGCCGCCAGCTTCTCCGGCGCGATGTTGCCTTCGACCATGTCGATGATCTCCGACTGCAGCACCGAAGACGCCGTCGGCGACTGCCAGCGGAAGCCGACCAGCGTCAGATACGGCGTCGAATTCTTCGCCATCTCCATCATCGAGGCCAGCACTGGATCCTTCACCGTCACATCCGTGCGGGCCGGCGGCCAGCCGAGCTCGTCGGCGAACATCTGCGCGAACTCTGCCGAAGCCATGAAGCCCAGCACCTTGGTCGCGGCTTCCTTGTTCTGGCTCTCGGAGACCAGGCCATAGGAGCCGTCGGAGAAGGCCGAGGTGTAGAGTTTTGCCGCGGCATCGTCGGCGGGGAACGGGAAGATCGAGAATTTCAGCTTCGGGTTCTGCGCCTTGAAGCTGCCGTTCTCGAACGAACCGCCGAGGAACATCGCCGCCTTGCCGCCGATGAACTGCTGCGTGGCGGTGGTGTAGTCGATGCCGGCGAAGCCGTCGGGGAAATACGGCTTCAGCTCGGCGAAGCGCTTCAGCGCCGCCACATAGCGCGGATCCTCGAAGGTCGCCTTGCCGCTCATCATCTCGTCGTAGAATTCAGGACCATAGACGGTCGGGCCGACGACGCCGACGGCGATCTCCAGTTCCCAGGCCGAGCCGTTGGCGCCGCCGGTGGCGATCGGGGTGATGCCGGCCGCCTTCAGCTTCTCGCAGACGGCGGTGAAATCCTTGTAGGTCTTGGGGATCTCGATGCCCTGGGCGGCGAAGATATCCTGGTTGTAGAAGACGCCCATCATCGGCACCGAGTAGGGCACGCCGTAGAGCTTGCCGTCGCTGCGGCCGCGCGCGCCGCCAAGCGCCGCGTCCTCCATGTTCTTCAGCTCCGGCACGCTGTCGTCCAGCGCGTCGAGATAGCCGGCCTCGACGAAGGGCTGCAACTCGCCATAGGCCTTGAGCTGGGCGATGTCGGGCCCGCGGCCGCCCCGCAGCGCCGTGCTCAGCCGGTTCTGGTAGTCGGCATCGGGCGTGAACTGGATGGCGACCTTGATGCCGGGATTCTTCACCTCGAAGGCATCGAAGATGCGGCGCATCGCGGCCTCGTCCTCGGTGCGCCAGCTCCACAGCGTCACCGTGCTGTCGGCGGCTCGCGCCGGCAATGAGGCGAAGACGCCGGCGCAGGCGGCGGCAAGGCCGCCGATCAGCCCAAGTGCTGCGCGCCGGTGAAGTGAAAGCATGCTCATTGCCAGTCTCCCATTGTTCTCTGTCCTTGGCGTCCCGCGGCGTTTCCGTGCCGTGAGAAGTCATTGGTCAGGCAAAAGTCATTATAACGACATAGCGGTATTCGCAAGAGGTCTGCTGCGCCTCAGGAATGGCGGCGTTGGCCCGCTCACGACATTGCAGTACCCGCAACTGTTTGTTACGTAACGCAAAATACCCACATTCCAGCGCCGCAAAGAAATCTGTGACCGTACCATGTGAGACTTTTTCGCCAGCAAGCCCTTGCGTCGCCGCGCTGACTTGTCATAACCTCATGCGAACCAATAGGGAGGATGAGGAATGTCGTTTGCCTGGACGTCGAAACTGGCACTGGCCGCAGGCCTCGCCATCCTGCCCGCCACGGCCTGGGCGCAGTCGGTCAACATCTCCTATCTCACCCACTGGTCGCCGGAGACGGTGGCGCTGCTGGAAGCGGCGGCCAAGGATTATGCCAAGACCAATCCGGATGTCAGCGTCACCGTGCGTGCCGTCCCCTTCGGCGACCTCCTGACCACGCTGCGCTCGCAAGGCGGCGGCGCGGACGGTCCGACGATCGGCGGCATTTACGATCTCTGGTTGCCGGAACTGGCGCGCGACAAGCTGGTCGCGCCCGCTCCCGATGCGGTGGCCAGCGAGGTCAAGGCCGCCTGGCCGGCGGGCGTCACCAGCGCCGCCTCGGTCGGCGGCACGCTCTACGGCATCCCCAACGAAATCGACGTCTATGCGCTGAACTATAACAAGGCGCTGTTCAAGCAGGCCGGCATCGCGGCGCCACCCAAGACCTGGGACGAGTTCAAGGATGCGGCCAAGAAGCTGACCAACAAGGATGCGGGACAGCAAGGCTTCGGCATGATCAATTCATGGGCCGCCGGTGTCGTTCATCCCTTCGCCTCGCTGCTGGTCTCCAATGGCGGCGACCTGGTCAAGGACGGCAAGCCGGTGCTCGACAGCCCGCAGGCCGCGGAGACTTTCCAGCTCTATGAAGACCTGATCAAGTCCGGCGCCAGCGTGCCTTCGATGGCGACAGCCGACGCCAACACCACCGGCCCCTTCCTCGACAATTTCGTCTCCGGCAAGACCGGCATGATAATCATGGCCAATTGGTGGGAAAGCGCACTGAAGGCCGGCATGGGCGACAAGTTCGCCGACATTGCAACGGCGCCGCTTCCCGTCGGCCCGAGCGGCGACAAGCCGCATTCGATCTCCTACTCCTGGATGACCGTGGTCAACGCCAATGCAGGTGCGGCCGAGCAGAAGGCGGCATGGGACTTCCTCGCCTGGCTGAACAATCCAAAGTCCGGCAAGAACGGCGCTTCCGCGATGTCGGATATCCTGATGTCGATGGGCATCCTGCCCTCACGCCTCTCCGACATCGAGGCGCACAAGGACAAGCTCGGCTCGGAATTCCTCTCCGGCTATGTCAGCGTGCTCACCGACGCCAAGCCGTTCCCTGTCGTGCCCGGCGGCCAGGAATTCTCGGAATCGCTGCAGCAGACGGTCGAGGCGTTGCAGTATGGCCAGGTCTCGGCCAAGGATGCGCAGGCGACGGCGCAGGCCGACGCCATTTCGATCCTGGAGCGCGCCGCCAAATAATGATTCAGAGGTACCGTGCCTCGGCGGGCATCATGCTGGCGCCCGCCGTGACGCTGATCGGCATCTTCGTCCTGTTGCCAATGCTGCTCACCGTCTGGCTGTCGTTCCAGGACTGGTCGACGCAGACACCGTTTTCCAGCGCCGGCTTCGTCGGCGTCGACAATTTCCGCGAGATTTTTGGGGTCTCCTCGGTCGGCCGCGATTTCAAGGCCGCGCTCGCCAACACAGCCGTCTACACCGCGCTCTCCGTCGTCCTCATCCTGCCTCTGTCGGTGGCCTTCGGCCTGATGGTTTACCAGCGCGACGTCGCCGGCGGCACGGCGCTGCGCACGGTGCTGTTTGCCACCTACATGGTGCCGATGATCGCTGTCGCGCTGGTGTGGTCGAAACTCTATTCGCCGAGCGAAGGCCCTCTCAACCAGATGCTCGGCCTTATCGGCATCGGCCCGCAGCCTTTCCTGTCGTCGCCGCGCTCGGCGCTGATCTCGATCGTCTTCCTCAATGTCTGGCAGCAGGTCGGCTATTTCACCGTGCTGGCGATCGCCGGACTGACGCAAATCCCCGGCAGCCTGTATGAAGCAGCAAAGCTCGACGGCGCCAACCGTTTCGAGCAGTTCCGCTTCATCACCCTGCCGCTGATACGGCGCACGCTTCTGTTCAGCGCCGTCATCGCCATCATTAACGCCGTGCAGGTGTTCGAGCCGGTTGCCCTGATCACGCAGGGCGGGCCGGTCGGCTCGACCAATGTGCTGACCTACCACATCCGCCGCGTCGGCATCGAGCGTGCGCAGGGTGGACTGGGTTCGGCCATGGCGGTGATGCTGATGCTTTCGCTGATTGTCGTCGTCTGCGCGCTGTTTGCCTTCGCCAACCGGAAGAACGACGAATGAGCGCGGGATCGTCGAGCCGGCTGTCGCGCCGGCGCCCGTCGGGCCGCAAGGCGCTGCTGGCGACGCTGATGCTGCTGGTCGCCGTCGCCTCGGCCTTCCCGCTGGTATGGATGGTGCTGTCGAGCCTCAAGACGCCGGCCGAGAGCATGCAGGTGCCGCCGGTGTGGATCCCCCTTACGCCGAGCTTCGACGCCTATGAGAAGGTGTCGGGCGTGGTCAATGTCGGCCGCTCGATGTGGAATTCCCTGGTCATCGCCTCGATCACCACCGCCGGCATCCTGCTGACCAGCATGATGGCCGGCTACGCCTTCGCCAAATACCACTTCCCCGCCAAGTCGCTGCTGTTCTCTGTGCTGATCGCCACCATGTTCCTGCCGCCGATCGTGACGCTGATCCCGCTCTATCGCCTGGTCGGCTCGATCGGCCTCAACGCCAGCCTCGCCGGCATCATCGTGCCCAATCTCGCCAATGCTTTCGGCATCTTCCTGATGCGCCAGTTCATCTCCGGCGTTCCCGACGAGCTCATCGACGCCGCGCGCATGGACGGCGCCTCGGAGTTCTTGATCCTCTACAAGATCGTTGCGCCCAGCATCGCCCCCGCGATCGCGGCTCTGGCCCTCTTCGCCTTCGTCTACCACTGGAACAGCTATCTGTGGCCGCTGACCGTGCTGCAGGGCAATGCCGACGCCTATCCGATCGTCATCAGCCTGAGCCGCCTGCTCAGCTACAACAGAGGTGCGGTCAACACCGGCCTGGTGATGGCCGGCGCGACGCTGGCCGTGCTGCCGCCGCTCATCCTGTTCGTCTTCCTGCAGCGCTTCTTCGTCGATTCCATCGTCGGCTCGGCGATCAAGGGATAGCTCGCCTCACCCGAACCGCGCCGCCGTCCACACCCCACCAGCCGCATTCGACTCCACCGCCGCCGCAACAAACTTCACCCCGCGCGCGCCCTCCACCACATCGGGCACCTGCGCCGCACGCGCCGGATCGACCACCCCACCAGAGCGATGGGCGCGAATGATATCGGCGGCGTCGCGGTAGATATTGGCGAAGGCCTCGATATATCCCTCCGGATGCGCCGCCGGCATGCGCGACACGCGCTGGCTCTCAGTGGTCGAGCCATGGCCGCCGCGCACCAGCGTGCGGGTCTCCTCGCCGTAGATGGAGAAGCGCAGTTCTTCCGGCCGGCCGCCCGACCATTCGAGCCCGGCTTTGTCGCCATAGATGCGCACCGAGAGATCGTTGTAGTGGCCGGGCGAGGTCTGGCTGGCCAGGATCGTGCCGCGCGCCCCGCCGGTCCAGCGCACCAGCACATGCGCATTGTCGTCGAGCCGGCGTCCCGGCACGGCAGTGAACAGATCCGCCGACACCGCCTCGGCCTCGCATCCGGAGATGAAGCTCGCCAAATTGAAGGCATGCACGCCGATATCGGCCAGCACCGCCGACTGCCCGGCGCGCGCCGGATCGGTGCGCCACTCCGCCTGCTTCTGGCCCTCGGCGTCGATCGGCTTGGTCAGCCAGTCCTGGATGTAGGCGCCATGCACGGACACCATGCGGCCAAGCGCGCCCGCCGCCACCATCTCGCGCGCCTGGCGGACCATGGCGTAGCCGGTGTTGTTGAGCGTGACGACGAAGCGACGCTTTTTCTCCCGCGCCAGCGCCACCAGTGCCTCTGCATCGGCCAGCGTCGTCGACAGCGGCTTGTCGCAGATCACGTCGATGCCGGCCTCGAGAAAGGCCGTGGCGATCGGCGCGTGCAGATGGTTGGGCGTGACGATGACCACCGCCTCGATGCCGTCCGGCCGCGCCGCTTCGGCTCGTGCCATGGCGCGATAATCGGCATAGCTGCGCTCGGGCGCGATGCCGATCTCGGCGGCCGAGGCGGCGGCGTTCTCCGGGTTCGACGACAGCGCGCCGGCGACCAGTACGATCTGGTCGTCCAGGCGCATGGCCAGCCGATGCACGGCGCCGATAAAGGCATTGCGACCGCCGCCGACCATGCCGACCCTGAGCCGCTTGCCCGCCGATCCGTCCGATGTTGCGTAGACCATGTTTCCTCCTGGGAAGACAGTTTTTGCCGTCGTCGAGTTCTGTCGCGCGCCCCCTGTCCTACCGGACATCTCCCCCACGAGGGGGGAGATCAGCCACCACAGCGGCCTTCGCCAATCTCAGACGTCGCAAGAGGGCGCCGAAGGCGAAACTGCCAATCTCCCCACCCGTGGGGGAGATGTCCGGCAGGACAGAGGGGGGCGCCGTAGAGCGCTGCTTTTGACCGCTCGCATCAGTCACACTTTCGAACACGATTTCCAATTTCCATATTGTAAAACGATCGTATCGCGCTAGCCTGAAATCATGAGTGGGGCAAGCAAGGCATCCGGACGGTCCAGCACCGACGAGGCGGCGACGCGCAAGCGCGGGCGCTCTCTGGCCGCGCTTGGCTACATCCAGCCGCAGACCTATGAGGAGCTACGCGCGGTGCTGTCGTCGGGCACGGTGCATTTCCCCAAGCGGCTGCGCCAGGTGGCGATCTTCCTGTGGCAGCACCCGAGCGACGTCGCGCTCGGCACCATCGCGCAGGTTGCGGCACAGGCCGGCGTGCAGCCCTCGACGCTGGTGCGCTTTGCCCAGATCTTCGGCTATTCCGGCTTTTCCGATTTCCAGGGCCTGTTCAAGGAGCACATCAAGGGCTCATGGCCGGAAGGGCGCGGCGAACCGCGCACCGAGACCGAGCCAAATCTGCATTTCCTGCACGGCATGGTCGGCGCATCGCAGGCCTCGCTGGGCCGCATCGAGACCGGCTTCGACGTCGAGAGTTTCGACAAGATGGTGGCGCTGCTGGCGGCGGCCGAGCTGATCTATGTCATCGGCTCCAAGCGCGCCTTTCCCGTCACCGCCTATCTCTCGCTGACGCTCTCGCAGCAAGGCGTGCGCAACGTGCTGGTCGACAATGTCGGGTCCTCCGCACTCGACCAGATCGGCTGCATCGGCGGCCGGGATGCCGTGCTCGCTGTCTCGTTTAGCCCCTACAATTCGATCACGCCCGATCTCGTCGCGGTGGCGCATGAGCGCAAGGCGCGTATCGTCACCGTCACCGACAGCACCTTCAGCCCGCTGATCCCGCTCTCGGACAGCTGGCTGGAAGTGGTGGAATCCGACTTTGCCGGCTTCCGCTCACTGGCGGCCTCGCTCGCCGTTGGGATGGCGCTGGTCCATGGCGTGGCGGCGCGGCGCGGCGAATGAGGCGTCACTGGTCCAATTGACTATCGGGAATTGCCGTTCCATATTTCTCAAAATAGAAACTTTATTCCCGGGAGGAGGAATGGAGATCCGGCTTGACGGCAAGGTGGCTCTGGTCACCGGGTCGACGCAAGGCATTGGCCGCGCCATTGCCGAGACGCTGGCGCGTTCCGGTGCCGCCGGGCTGTTGGTCACCGGGCGCGAGAGGGCGCGTGGCGAGGCCGTGGCGGCCGAGCTTTCGCAATTGGGCACGCCGACCATCTTCGTCGCCGCCGACCTTGCCGATCCTGACGCCCCCACCCTTTTGGCGCAGGCCTGCATCGAGCGCTTCGGCCGCATCGATGCGCTGGTCAACGCCGCCGGCCTGACCGATCGCGCCTCTTTCCTCGACGCCAGCCTCGACGACTGGGCGTCACTGTTTGCCGTCAATGCGCGCGCGCCGTTCTTCCTGATGCAGGCGGCGATTGCCGACATGAAGCAGCGCGGCCAAGGTGGCGCCATTCTCAACATTCTGTCGATCAACGCCCATTGCGGCTCGCCGGAGCTTGCCGTCTATTCCGCCACCAAGGGCGCGCTGGCGACGCTGACCAAGAACGCCGCCAACGCCCACCGTTTCGATCGCATCCGCGTCAACGGCATCAATGTCGGCTGGACCGACACGCCGGCCGAACGCATCATGCAGGCGGAGACTTTGGGCAACGGCCCTGGCTGGCTCGACAAGGCCAATGCCGCGCAGCCTTTCGGCCGGCTGCTGACGCCGGACGACATCGCCAGCCTCGCCGTCTTCCTGCTGTCCGACGCCGCCGGCCCGATGACCGGCGCGGTTGTCGACCAGGAGCAGGCGGTGATCGGAGCGAACCGGTGAGCGCTTCCATCGAAACGCTTGGGCCGGCGCTGCTCGACCGCTTGCCGGCCTCGGTCCAGACACCGTCCTATGACCGTACGCTCCTGGCGCCCGGCATGGCGCATCTCGGCGTCGGCGCCTTCCACCGCAGCCATCAGGCCGAATACACCGACGATCTCATCTCGCTGCGCTTCGACCGCTGGGGCATCGTCGGCATCAACATCCGTCCGCCCAGCCTTGCCGACACGCTGGGACGGCAGGGCGGGCTCTACACAAGGCTGATCCGCGAGAACAGCCACATCGAGGCGCGCGTCATCGGCAGCATCGTCCGGGTGGTCGACAGCCAGGAGAGTGCGGCACCGGCGCTCGGCGTGCTGATCTCACCCGATATCGAGTTGGTGACGATGACGGTGACCGAAAAAGGCTATTGCCACATCCCGTCCAGCGGCGAACTCGACCTTGGCCATCCCGACATCGTCCACGACCTCGCCAACCCCGAGACGCCACGCAGCGTGCCCGGCCTGCTGGTGCGGGCGCTGGAGCAGCGCAGGGCCACACATGAGCGACCCATAACGTTTCTCTCCTGTGACAACATCCCGACCAACGGTACTATTCTGAACAATGTCGTGCGGACGTTTGCCGAACGGCGGAGCAAAGGGCTGGCCCGCTGGATAGAGGCCAATGTTGCCTTCCCCGCAGCCATGGTCGACCGCATCGCGCCGGCGGTGACGCAGGATGACCTCGATAGTGTCGAGCAGTGGTTCGGCTACCACGATGCCGCCGTCGCTGTCGGTGAGCCGTTCCGGCAGTGGGTGATAGAGGAAAAATTCGCCGGCCGCATGCCGCGCTGGGATCTGGTCGGCGCCACCTTCGTCGACGACGTCACGCCGTTCGAGCATCTCAAGATGCGGGTGCTGAACGGCGCCCAGACGACACTGGCGACGCTCGGCGTGCTGGCCGGGCTCGAGCACACATCGGACGCCATAGCCAACCCGCTGCTGTCGGACTTCATCCGGCGCATGCTGGTCGAGGAGACGCTGCCGACGCTGATGCCGGTGCCGGGCGTCCTGCCCCTTGCCTATGTCGAGCAGAGCCTTGCCCGGCTGAAGAACACCGCGATCCGCCACCGCAACCACCAGGTCGCCACCGACGGTTCGCAGAAGATCGTCCAGCGCCTGCTCAACCCGATCCGCGACCGGCTCGCGATGGGCCAGAGCATCGGCCTGCTATCGGTGCCGGTCGCCGGCTGGATGGCCTATCTGATCCGGGCCTCGGATCGCTTTGAAAGACGCTGGCCGGTGTTGGATCCCTATGCCGGCAAGGTCACCGCGATCGCCGATGCGACCGGTCACGATGCCAGCGCGCTGGTGTCCGCCATCCTTGCCATCGACGGGATATTCGACCCCGGCCTTGCCGCCGACGATACGTTCCGCGCGGCCGTCACATCGGCGCTGGGCGACCTGCTGTCGGACGATCCGATGGCGGCTGTCCGGCACAGTCTTGAACAAGATGAGGTCGCGAGGTTGAAGCGATCCAAACAATCGGCATTATAGTCGTCGGGTCTAGGGAGGCAGAATGAAACTTGGAGTTCTTACAGCACCGTTTGCGGAGACGCCGCTTGGCGAGGTCGCCGGCTGGGCGCACTCGGCCGGCTTCGAGGCGCTGGAAATCGCCTGCTGGCCGAAGACCTCCGGCGCGACGCGGCGCTATGCCGGCACCAGCCATATCGACGCCGCCTCCACCTCGCCCGCGCAGGCCAAGGAGATCGTCGCCTCGCTGACGGAAAAGAAGCTGACGGTCTCCGGCCTCGGCTACTACCCCAACCCACTGCATCCGGACCCTGCCCATCGCGAGGCCGTCATCGGCCATCTGAAGAAGGTCATCGTGCTGGCCGCCAATATGGGCGTGCCGGTGGTCAACACCTTCTGCGGTGGCGATGCCTCGAAGACCGTCGACGTCAACTGGCAGGACGCGCTGAAAGTCTGGCCCGAGACCGTCGCCTATGCGCGCGGCCACGGGGTAAAACTCGCCTTCGAGAACTGCCCGATGATCTTCAGTTATGACGAGTGGCCGGGCGGGCACAACATCGCCTATTCGCCCTACATCTGGCGGCGCATCCTCGAGGCCTGGGGCGGCGAGGTCGGCATGAATTTCGACCCCTCGCATCTGGTCTGGCAGATGATCGACCAGGGCCGCTTCATCAAGGAGTTCGGCCCCTACATGCTGCATGTCCACGCCAAGGATTTGATGATCGATCATGATGGTTTGTATGAGCGCGGGATTCTTTCCGCCGGGATTGGCTGGCAGGTGCCGCGCATGCCGGGATTGGGCGATGTCGACTGGAGCGGCTTCTTCTCCGGCCTCTACCGCGCCGGCTATGACGGCTCGGTCATCATCGAACATGAGGACAGGCGGTTTGAAGGCAACGACGATGCGGTGAAGCGGGGCTTCCTGCTCGCCCGCGACGTGCTGCGCCCCTTCGTCAAATGACGAGGTGAATGACTTGGTCCGATCCTGCCGAAGGGTCTGGCCCTGAGACGAAAAAACAACAATGTGGAGGAGTACTGACATGAAGAAAATACTGACCATGGTCCCGTTGCTTGCGGGCGCTGCCTTGCTGGCATCGATGGGCGTGTCGTCGGCCGAAGCCAAATATACGATCGGCATTTCCAACACCGTGCAGGGCAATGGCTGGCGCGAGGAAATGGTCTGCGCCATGAAGGCGCAGGCGCTGGCTTCGGGCGAAGTGACGAAGCTCAACATCGCCCACCGCAACACCGATGCCGCCGGCCAGCTCGAAGACATCCGCAATCTGATCAGCGCCAAGGTCGACGCCATCGTCGTCAACCCCGCTGATCCCGCCGGCATCAAGGCGGGCCTGGAAGAAGCCACCAAGGCCGGCATCGTCGTCGTTGCCGTCGACCAGGCGGTGACCGAACCGTCGGCCTACATCATCTCCAACAACCAGGAACAGTATGCCTATCTCGGCGCCAAATGGCTGTTCCAGCAGATGGGCGGCAAGGGCGAAGTGTTCTACATGCGCGGCGCCGCCGGCGCCTCGGCCGATAGCGATCGCGACAAAGGCTTCAAGAAGGCGCTGGCCGAAAACCCCGGCGTGAAGGTGGCGCAGGAAGTCTTCACCGGCTGGCAGCAGGATCAGGCCAAGCAGCAGATGCTGTCGTTCCTGGCCACCGGCACGCCGTTCAACGGCGTGTGGACGTCGGGCATCGACAACGTCATCGTCGACGCGCTGGTCGAATCGCAGGCGCCGCTGGTACCGGTGGTCGGCGCCGACAATGCCGGCTTCGTCGGCCAGCTGAGCTCGGTGAAAGGTCTCGTCGGTGCAGCCGTCACCAACCCCGGCTCGATCGGCGGCGCGGGCGTGACGCTGGCGCTGCAGATCCTCGACGGCAAGAAGCCGGCGCAGCAGACCGTGCTGGTCGACCCGCAGCTTTGGGACAACGCCACCGACGAAGGCAAGGCCAAGCTGAAGGCAGCCGCCGATCCGTCGCTCAGCCCGGAATGGCCGGTCTCGATCTCGATCCCGGAGTGGACGACCTACACGAAGGACCAGATCGTGGCCTGCAAGGGGCCGGGGGAGTAAGCCTGGTTTGAATGAACTGGCGAGGACGGCGAACGACCGTCCTCGTCACACAGACTAGCGCTCCACGGCGCCCCCTCTGTCCTGCCGGACATCTCCCCCACAGGTGGGGAGATTGGCTGTCATCTCGGCTTTCGCTAATTTTCTACGTCGCAAGACGAGGGGCGGCGCCGGAACTGCCAATCTCCCCCCTTGTGGGGGAGATGTCCGGCAGGACAGAGGGGGGCGCCGTAGAGTGCCAGCAAGAGAATTTCTGAGCGGACATCGATTTGACCACCAGCCCCCTCCTCGACGCCACCGGCGTCGCCAAGAACTACGGCGCGGTTGCAGCGCTTCGCAACGCGTCGCTCTCCGTGCTGCCGGGCGAGGTCCACGCGCTGATGGGCGCCAACGGCGCCGGCAAGTCGACGCTGGTGAAGATCCTCACCGGCGCCATTCCGGCCAATGCCGGGCGTATCCTGATCCGGGGCGAGGCGCGCGATATACGCTCGCCCGCGGCCGCGCGCCGCGCCGGGCTGTTGCCCGTCTACCAGGAGCCGTCGCTGATCCCCGATCTCGACGTTCTGTCCAATCTCAGGCTCACCGGCACGCCGGTCGAACCGTTCCGCGCCTGGGTGCGCGAACTCGGCATTCTCGACCTCGATCTCCGCGACTTGGCGCGTGACATTCCGCTGGCGGTGCTGCGCGTGCTCGACCTGGCCCGCGCGCTCGCCGTCGAGCCCGACGTGCTGCTGCTCGACGAGATGACAGCCGCACTTCCCGCCAACCTTGCCGAAAAGGTGCTGGAAGTGGTGCGCCGCCAGGGCGATGCCGGCCGCGCCGTGATCTTCATCTCGCACCGCTTCGTCGAAATCTCGGCGCTGTGCGACCGCGCCACCGTGCTGCGCGACGGCGAGACCGTCGGCGTCGTCGACATCGTGCCGGGCGTGGAAGAAAAGATCGTCGAGCTGATGCTCGGCACCCGCATCGTCAAAACCCATGTCGCGGCCCGCAGTGCCGCCGAGAAGGCCGCGCCCGCAGCTGCCCGGCCGCGCATCTCCGTGCGCAATCTCCGCGTCGGTGCCAAGCTCAGTGACGTCTCCTTCGATCTTGCCGACGGCGAAGTCGCCGGCGTCGTCGCGCTCGAAGGCCAGGGCCAGGACGAGTTGTTCGCCGCCCTTGCCGGCTCGATCCGGCCCTCCGGCGGCACCATCGAAGTCGATGGCCAGCCGGTGAAATTCGCCCACCCGATCGACGCCATCCGCGCCGGCCTAGCCTATGTGCCGGGCGACCGCTCCGAGGCGCTCGCCATGCAGCGCTCGGTCCGTGAAAACATCGCCCTGCCCTTCAGTGCCGCGCTGCGCGATTGGGGGCCGATCAACATGCGCCGCGAGCGCGCGACCGTGCTCAGCGCCATCGAGCGGCTGCAGATCGACACCCGTGCGCAAGGCGAGGTGCAGCGCCTGTCCGGCGGCAACCAGCAGAAGGTGACCATCGCCCGCTGGATCGCGGCGGATGCCCGCACCATCCTGTGCTTCGACCCGACGCGCGGCATCGATGTCGGCACCAAGCAGGAGATCTACAAGCTGCTGCGCGAACTCGCCGGCAACGGCAAGTCGGTGCTGTTCTACACCTCGGAACTCGAAGAGGTGCAGCGCGTCTGCGACCGCGTCATCGTCATCTTCGGCGGCCGCCTCGTCGACATCTTCCCCGTCGAGGAGGCCGACGAGCCGGCGCTGATGCGCGCCGCCTACGGCCTGCCGCGCGGCGCCAAGGCCGACATCGGCATTCTGGCAGACCCGACCGCGAACACTTCGGCTTCGCCGGAGGCGACGCCATGAGCCATTTCCTGCGCCGCCAGGGCTGGGTTGTCGGCCTGTTCGCCCTGCTCATCGTCCTGTTCATCGCCACCAGGATCATCCAGCCGGCCTATGGCAGCAATGATTTCGGCTCGCTCGCCCGCGCCGTTCTGCCCTATGCCTTCGCAGTCGCCGCGCAGACGGTGGTCGTCATCGCCGGAGGCATCGATCTGTCGGTCGCCGCCATGATGGCGCTGACCAGCGTCACCGCGGCGTCGATGATGAATGGCGCGAGCGAGGAATACGCGCTGTTCGTGGTGCCCTTCGTGCTGGCCATGGGGTTTGGCCTTGGCGCGCTCAACGGCCTGCTCATCGTCGTCACCCGCGTGCCCGACATTGTCGTCACGCTGGCCATGCTGTTCGTGCTGCAGGGCGCCGCCCTGCTGGTGCTCGATGCGCCCGGCGGTGGCATCGCCGAATGGCTGAAGGCGCTGATCTCCGGCACGGTACCGATCCCCGGCCTGCCCGACGCCGTAGATGCCTGGGTCCCGAAGGCGCTGCTGGTGCTGATCGTGTGCCTCTGCGTCATCTGGATACCGCTGAGGCGCTCGCGCCTCGGCCTCTCCATCTACGCCATCGGCTCTAGCGAACTGGCGGCGTTCCGCTCCGGCGTGCCGGTCAAGCGCACTCGCATCATCGCCTATGCGCTGTCCGGCCTGTTCGCCGCCTTTGGCGGCCTGGCGCTGACCATGAGCACCGGCATCGGCGCCCCCATCCCCGGCCCCTATCTGCTCGCCAGCGTCGCCGCCGTGGTGCTGGGCGGCGTCGCGCTCGGCGGCGGCAAGGGCGGCCTGCTCGGCCCCATCGTCGCCGTCTTCGTGTTGCGCCTGGTGCGCACGGATTTGACGCTGCTTGCCATCGACCCGAATGTCACCGCCATCATCGAGGGGCTGATCATGGTGGCGGTGGTGATGTTCGGCGCGTTTATCACGATGCGGGGGCGGCAATGATGGGAGGGCTGTCGCAGAGAGACGTCGGCGTTCCTTCGCGCCCCCCTCTGTCCTGCCGGACATCTCCCCCACAAGGGGGGAGATTGGATGTCGCGACGACCTTCGCCAATCTCCAACCTTGCAAGAATGAGCGAGGCGCTGAAGCTGCCAATCTCCCCACAAGTGGGGGAGATGGCCGGCAGGCCAGAGGGGGGCGCCGTAGAGCACTGTCCTCGCCAACTTGCCGCACCTTGCAAACCTCATCGCGAGCAAGAGCCGCCCCATGAGCACCGCCGCCATCACCCCCGTCCCCTTCGGCCGCCGCATAAAACGCTTCATGGCCGACCGCCCGCTCATCCCGCTGATCGTCCTGCTCGCCATCCTGGTTATAATCCTGCAGGTCCTGCGCCCCGGCATCGTCAACGAGCGCTGGATCGCCAACACCATCAAATTCGCCATCCCGCTGGCGATCCTCGCGGGATGCCAGACCATGACCATGCTGACCGGCGGCATCGACCTGTCGGTCGGCACGGTGGCAACGATGAGCGCCTTCATCATGGCGACGCAAGTGGTCAACCAGGACCCGGCGGTGGCGTTCCTGCTGGCGATGATGCCGGCGGTGCTGATCGGCCTCGTCAACGGCATCGGCGTCGGTGTCTTCCGCGTCCACCCGCTGATCATGACGCTGGGCACCAGCCTGATCGGCACCGGCTGCCTGCAGGTCTACCAGCGCACGGTGATCGCGTCGGGCGCAAAAATCCCCGAGTTCCTGGCCTGGCTCGGCACCGGCGTGACATGGGGCTTCCCCAACGCGCTGCTTTTGTTCGTGCCGCTCGCCGCCCTCATCGTCTTCACGCTCGCCCGCACCGGCTTCGGCCGCCTGCTCTACGCCGTCGGCGACAATGAGCGCGCGACCCGCCTGTCGGGCGTGCAATACTGGCAGGTCATCACCGCGCTCTACGTCACCTCCAGCGTGCTCGCCGGCATCACCGGCCTGCTCTATATCGGCCTGATCAAGGCGCCGTCGCTGTCGCTCGCCGAACCGCTGGTGCTGCCCTCGGTCGCCGCCGCCGTCATCGGCGGCACCTCCATCTTCGGCGGCCGCGGCGGCTACACCGGCACCATCATCGGCGCCCTGATCCTGACCGTGCTGACAACACTGCTGACCATCCTGCAGATGCCGGAGGGGGCACGGCGGATCTTGTTCGGGCTGATCGTGCTGTTCGTGACGGCGGCGTATTTGCGGATTGTGGAGGAGCGGTAGGGGGCTGGCGCCCGACGCTGCATTGGGCGAAGCTTTCCCATCCAAGGTTCAGGCCAAGCGCACGGGAGCAAGTTCCCCCTCACCCGGATTGCCAACCGAATTGCGAAGGGCAATTCGGGGCAATCCGACCTCTCCCCGAGGGGAGAGGAGGGCGCCAGCGTCAACGCCAGCCTCTTCTCCCCAGCGGGGAGAAGGTGGCCGCGAAGCGGCCGGATGAGGGGGCTGGCGCAGCCATAGGCGATTATCATCGCCCCAGACGAGCTTACCCCACCGAGAACGCGAGGGAGCGCCCCCTACTTCAAAGAAATCGCCATCCCGCTCAGATCCGCATTCACCTGCAGCCCCACCTGCCGGCCCGTAAGCTCGAGCTGGGCGCCCTTGTCGTTGGTCATGACGATCACCTGCGCGCCCTTGCCGAGCGCCCCGCCACCGCCCGCCGCGCCATAAACCCCGGCCGCATCGCGGACCCTTCTGATATGCCGCACGGTGCCCCGGAAATAGGTCTTGGAAACCCCAAAGGCGAAGCCGCCCGAGACACCGCCGACCGTGATGGGATAGGAGCGGCCATGGAAGGTCAGCGTGCCCTCGCCGCCGGAGCCGCCGACGAAGAAGGCCGCCTTGTAGACGGCAAAGCGGATCGTGCCGCTATCGGCATGCGCGGCGCTGGCAGCGCTGACGGACACAGTTGTGATGGCCGCAACCGCGAGCGAACGAAAGCTGGACGAGATGGTCATGGTGGGAGCTCCTCAAGTGCGCCGCTCACCCAACCGGCAGGGCTCGTCGGCGTCGTAACCAACTTGAACAGTTTAGGCTTGGATTTGGTTCCAGGGAGAGCCCTCGGTGGGTCAAGGCGCAAAGCTGGTGGGGAGAGCGGAGGAGCGCTTCATACAGAGCTGGCAATGCCAATGCCTCGGGGCAAGGGCTATCGCATATGAGCTTTTACGAAGAGGACCCCCACTCTAACTTGCCGGGGCGAGCCAGGGTTTCGCCCGTCCTTCGGACCCTCACAAGGCGGAGGGAACGCTGCCGCACGCCCAGCCCTTTTCGACTTAGACGGTTTTGCGGAAATCGGTTGTGTGCGTCAAGTTCTGCAAAATGGGCGATCATGAAACTGGTCATGCGGCTTGGCGTAGAGCGAGCTTCTTGTGCTCGCGCAGATCATCCATGTTGATATAGCGGTTGGCCTCCATCCAGTTTTCGTTGGTTTCGACGGCCAGCGCCCTGACCAGGCGCA